>CACZTG010000024.1 GCA_902783995.1 uncultured Ruminococcus sp.
AAAAAGCTTCGCAACTTCTTCGTGTGTAACCTCCGTATCTTCGATTACATCATGTAAAAGCCCCGCAATAACGGTATCTTTATCAAGCGAGAGGTCGGCAATTATGCGCGCGACTTCAAGAGGGTGACAAATATAGGCTTCGCCCGAAAGCCGTTTTTGCCCCTTATGAGCTTTTTCCGCAAATTCATACGCGCGTTTTATTTCTTTTGTATCCTCCGGTGAATAAAGCGTTTTTGCCTTATTTAAAAGGTCGGCGAAAAGCTCATCCGGATTTGTGTTTACCATACTCATTCGGTTTTAATACCTCTCTCTTTTTTAAAGTTTTTAAGTGTGATTGAAGATTCAAGGTCAACCTTCCCTGCTGTATTTTTAATATATATATCATATATTCCGTTATTTTCGGCATAAGTGAGAAGCTTCATTTCGGCAAAGATATCCATACAAAGCCGCAATTTTTGCTCAGGGAAATAACATCCCTCCGCAAGTGAAAGCCTTCTTGCCAAAAGAGCTTCTTTTATACGCAGAAAATCATTCCTGCAGCTTCCCTTTATAATGCTGTAAAGACGCGCGAAATCAAGCCTTTTGGGTACAGCATCGGTTTCTTTTTGTAATGCCGAATATTTAAAATCTCTTAAAACAAATTGCACACGGCTTATATCATTCCATGTATTAAGCGTAAGATTGCCGATTATATCAATGGTATCGCCGGAAATTATGAGGTCTGAGTCCTGTCCCATACCAAACCCGATAGCGTCAAAATAAACTCCGTTTTTTTCAAGAGAAAAACGCAAATGCTTGCCGTCCCCAAGTACTCTGTAACCCATAATCTTGCATGCACCGACAGTAAAAACCGGAAGCGGATTGCCCGTTCCGCAGGGTTCAAAAATCTCAAGTTCCCGCGCGACCTCGGCAGATATATATTTACTCGGAATTTCAAAATCGGCTTTAAGAACAACTCTTTTCCCTTCGGGCGGAAGAAGTCCTTCAGCGTATGCGTTGATTTTTTCATCAAGCAGTTCAAGATTTTCTTCCGGAAGCGTAAGCCCCGCCGCAAGAGCGTGTCCGCCGTATTTTATAAAGATATCTCCGCAGGCGCTCATTGCCTCAAAAAGATTAAACCCCTCAACGCTTCTGCCCGAGCCTTTTGCTATGCCTTCATTTACGGTTATGAGAAGACACGGTTTTGAATATTTATCGGATATTTTTGATGAAACTATACCTATTATGCCACTGTGCCATTCTTTTCCCCACACAACAAGGACAGGTTTTTTCTTATAGCTTTTGTCATTTTCTATTATATTTATTACATCATCAAAAATTTCTTTCTCAATTTCCTGACGGTGCCGGTTTTCCTCCATAAGAAGCGTTGAAAGCTTTTCGGCCTCAGGTTTGCTTTTGCTGAGCAGAAGCATTACGCCGTAGCAGGCATCGCCTATTCTTCCCGCGGCGTTTATTTTTGGCGCAAGACCGTAGCCTATACCCGAAACGGTTGAAACCTTATCGCCGATACCGATATAGTCTATAAGCGTTTTAAGACCTATATTGTTTGTGTTTTTTATATGCTCAAGGCCATAGTTTACGATAATGCGGTTTTCACTTTCGAGACTTACAACATCGGCAATTGTGCCGAGAGCAATAAGCTCACCCAGCATATCAAGAATTTTTTTCTGATTTCCTCCTTCAAGGGCTGAAATCAGTTTGAATACAACGCCGACTCCCGCAAGAGCTTTAAACGGATATGAACAATCCGGCTGTGTCGGGTTAATGACCGCACAGCAGTCGGGTACGGTTTCTTTACATCTGTGGTGGTCGGTAACAATAACGTCCATACCCATTTCACATATCGCGTCAATTTCTTTGCAGGCGGTAATTCCCGTATCAACGGTTATAACAAGCGTTGTGCCCGTTTCAAACAAGCTGCAAAGCGCGCCTGTATTTATGCCGTAGCCCTCCGAAGAACGGTCAGGTATGTAATAATTCACAATGCCGCCTTTTGAGCGAAGATACAAAAGGAGCGCGGAAACAGAGGTTATGCCGTCAACGTCATAATCACCGTAAATTGTTATATGTTCTTCATTTTCAAGAGCAAGATTTATACGGTTTACGGCTTTATCCATATCCTTCATCAAAAACGGAGAGAGCAAATCATCCACGGATTTTGCGCAGAATTTTTCAAATTCCTTTGCACTTTCAATGCCTCTTGAAAACGCGAGAGCCGTGGTGACGGGATTTTTGCCCGTTTCGCGCGCAAGCCTTCTGACCTGCGGCGTGTCGGATAAATCTTCGCCGACAATCCAATCATATCTGTTCATAATTTACAACCGTTCTTTCTTAAAAAATTGACGAAAAAGCATGTGCGGCTATTTTTCAAGAGCCATAATTTTATTTACTCTTTCGGCATGCCTTCCACCAAGAAAATCGGCGTTAAGCCAGCTTTTAACAATGCATTTCGCAAGCTCACTGCCCGTGATTCTCGCACCCAAAGCGATTACATTCGCATTGTTGTGTTCTGCCGCCATCTGCGCGCTGAAGGTATCGGTACAATGCGCGCACCTTATGCCGTTTATTTTGTTTGCCGCGATTGACATACCTATACCTGTTCCGCAAATTAGTATGCCTTTTTTACATTCGCCGCCGGTGATTTTTTCACAGAGCGTTTTCGCGATATCGGGATAGTCAACGCTTGCGTTGCTGAAACAGCCGCAGTCAACAACTTCAAAACCGAGTTCCGTAAGCAGCTCCGAAATTTGACCTTTTAACTCAAAGCCTCCGTGGTCACAGCCTATTGCGATAAGTTTACTCATTTTTAAACCGTACCTCTTTTCGTAAAAAATTATTTTTCCTTTGCTTCTTTTTCTCTTTCCGCCTGAGATTTTCTTAAATATTCCGCGTTAAGCGTGTCGGCGCTTGCCGTTTCGCCCCGCAGAGCTTTTTCATACGCTGCAAGCGCAACGCTTGACGCTCTTTGAGAGTTATTGTTAAAGCCCGCGAAAACTGCGGTTTTTCCAAGTTCTTTAAGCTTTTCGAGATTTGGTTTAACTCCGTCACCCAAAAAAAGCACTTTTTTGTTTTTAATAGCTTTTATTTCGTTTATAACGGTATCTATTCCGACCGCTCTCGGAGGAACAACGGTTTTTAAAGAATAATTATTTCCAGAAGAAACTAAGTTTCTTTTATATACGGCATTATATACCTGCCCGGCACGCGCGTCCATAAGGGGGCAGATAAGACAGTCGGTAAACTGTACGTTTCTTGCCATAGCCTCAAGTGTGCTGACAGCAATCACAGGTTTTTTTTCGGCAAAGGCAAAGCCTTTTACGGCGGCAATGCCTATCCTGAGACCTGTAAAAGAGCCGGGACCGTTTGTTACGGCAAAAACATCAATATCTTTTATGCTGAGCGCAAGAGCTTTTAAAAGCGAGTCGATAAGAGGCATGAGCTTTTGTGAGTGTGTCAGCCCGTTTATAAGTGTATATTCGCCGAGAAGCGCGCCGTCATCAATTACAGCCGCCGAACAAACAAGGCTTGAGGTATCTATCGCTAAAATTTTCATTTTTTAAGCTCGCTCCTTCCGGTTAAATTTTCGATAATACGTCTGAAATTTTCGCCTTTTAAGGAATCCTTTTCAATAGTAATATCAATAAATCTTTTCGCGGGATAGTTTTTAAGAAGTTCGGGCCATTCCACAAGACTTATGCCGCTGCCGTCCAGAAACTCGTCAAGCCCTGCGTCATAAAGTTCATCTTCGCTTTTAAAACGGTAGAGGTCAAAATGGTAAATCGGCGGATTATCGCCGTAGATATTCATAATGGCGAAAGTGGGGCTGCAAACGTCCTCGTCACAGCCGAAATAAGCGGCAACGCCTCGCACAAAAACGGTTTTGCCGACTCCGATTTCACCGTGCAGACGGACAATATCACCCGCTTTAAGCTTTGCCGCGAATTCCAACGCGGCGGCGACGGTTTGTTTTTCGTTAAGGGTTTCCGTAACTTTCATTTGATTATCAATCCCTTTTATATCTGTCAGATAAAAATACTGTACTATTATATTTTACCACATTTCGGCATAAATTTCAAGTTTTATTGTAAAAACAGGTATAAAAACAGATTTATTATTAAAATAACGCGAACCTTTTTACTTACCAACGCATAATATAATAGTGATTCTGCTACGCAGATACATATTTTATATAAGGAGGCATTTTTATGGCCATGGAAAGAAACGGTATGCACGGAGGCAGACCGAGCGAATCTGTTTGTGTGCAGACCGACAAAATTTATGACTCCTGCAAAAGTAAAGAATGTGCCGAGGATTTGCGTGTGTATTTCAGCGGCGCGGCACAGGAGCTTATTGACCGTGCCAATAATGTACGGCTTAAAGACGCGCAGGTGCTTTATGTTGATACGGATGTTGAAAAAATTCAGTTTAACAAATGTTACTATAATGTAAATATGACATTCTATTTTAAGGTAACGGTTGAAATTTCGACGGGCTGCGGCACGGGAACCTGCCTTGACGGACTCTGCATTTACTGCAAAAACGCTATGCTGTTCGG
>CACZTG010000025.1 GCA_902783995.1 uncultured Ruminococcus sp.
AAGCGTGCTCTTAAAGGCTTCTATAAGGTGATGTGGCAGCTTCCTGATAAAGCCTACAGTATCAGTAAGCAGTATCTCCTGCCCGTCCTCCAGTACATAGCTTCTTGTTGTAGGGTCAAGTGTGGCAAAGAGCTTGTCCTCTGACAAAACATCTGCGTCCGTAAGCCTGTTTAAAAGTGAAGATTTGCCTGCATTTGTATAACCCACAATTGCGGCAACCGGGATGTAATTTTTACTCCTTTTCTGCCTCATTACCTCCCTGTGTCTCTTTACCTCTTCAAGCTCTGCCTTAAGAGCCGAAATTCTTTCATGAATAAGACGCCTGTCCATCTCAAGCTTTTTCTCTCCAGGACCTCTTGTGCCTATACCTCCGCCAAGTCTTGAGAGGGAGGAGCCTTTACCCGAAAGACGGGGAAGCATATATTTAAGCTGAGCAAGCTCAACCTGAAGCTTACCCTCGCTTGAAACTGCTCTTGAAGCGAAAATATCAAGAATGAGCGCTGAACGGTCAATAACTCTTACGCCAACAGCGTTTTCAATATTTCGCTGCTGCGACCCCGAAAGCTCATCATCAAAAATAACAAGCTCGGCTTCATTGTTTTCACAAAATGCCGCAAGTTCGGCGAGCTTTCCTTCTCCCATATAGGTTGCCGCGTCGGGTGAAGGACGGTGTTGAGTCATAATTCCTATAACATCCGCGCCCGCTGTTTTTGCAAGCTCTTCAAGCTCTTTTATTGTAATTTCGGAAGTATCCGTGCCGTTTTCTGTAATTACACCGACAAGTACGGCTCTTTCATTTTTCTGCTTTAATGTTTCTGGCATAGCCTTCCTCCAATCCATATATATTGTAACATATTTTATAAAAAAATTCAATATAAATTGCTTCTTTTTCAAAATTTTTTTGATAAAGAGGAGTTTATTAAATATGATTTATAAAAAAATTCTTCGGAAAAGGTAAACAGTATTGACAAAATACAGTTAAAGTAGTATAATATGTATAGTTTTTATCTTAAATATATTTTATTCATTTCTTATTTCGGAGGTTCTTTATGACAGAAAAAAATTACAGTGATTTAAGTCTTGCCGAGCTTAAAAAAATTGCGAAAGCTTATGGCATTAAAGGCTCATCCACTCTAAAAAAAGCGGAGCTTAAAGAGGTTATTGAAAAGTATGAGGCAGAAAATAAAGCTGCCGAAAGAAAAGCTGATGGGTCGGTCGTAAGTGAAAAGCAAAGCGAGAGTCAGGGCAAAGAGAAAAAGAAGCTTTTCGACCCGAAAGCGGAAGGCAACGCTTACGGTTTTCTTGAAATACTGTCCGAAGGATACGGCTTTTTAAGACCTGCTACGCTTTACGCCGGAACGGAAGATATTTTTGTTACGCCGCAGCTTATCCGCAAATACGGTATGAAAACGGGCGATTGTGTGAGCGGCTACGCGGTTATGCGTGAGGGAGAAAAATTTCAAGCGCTTATTTATGTTAAAGAAATAAACGGTGAGCGCCCCGATAAAGCAAGACAAAGAAAAAATTTTGACTCTCTTGTCCCTACATATCCCGTAGAAAGATTCAGGCTTGAGCGTGAGCCGGGGCTGTACGCAATGAGACTAATTGATATTATCGCGCCTGTAGGAAAGGGACAGAGAGGGCTTATTGTTGCTCCTCCGAAAACAGGAAAAACAACACTTTTAAAGCAAATTGCTCAAAGTATAAAAGCTAACAATCCCGAAGTATATTTGTTTGTGCTTTTAATTGACGAAAGACCTGAGGAAGTTACCGATATGCGTCACAGCGTACCTGATGCGGATATTATATACTCAACGTTTGATATGCCGCCCGAAAATCATACAAAGGTTGCGGAAATGGTTATTGAGCGCGCGCAGAGAATGGTTGAGTACGGTAAGGATGTTGTTATACTTCTTGACAGCATAACACGTCTTGCGAGAGCATATAATCTTTCGATTGCCCCAACGGGAAGGGTGCTTTCGGGAGGTATTGACGCAGGCGCTCTTCATAAGCCGAAAAAGTTTTTCGGCTCGGCAAGAAAAATCGAGAACGGCGGCAGTCTTACAATACTTGCGACGGCACTTATCGAAACAGGCAGCCGTATGGATGATGTTATTTTTGAAGAATTTAAAGGCACGGGCAATATGGAAATTCATCTTGACAGAAGTCTTTCCGAAAGAAGAGTATTCCCGGCGGTTGATATTTATAAATCAGGCACAAGGAAAGAAGAACTGCTGCTTAATTATGAGGAGCTTACGGCGGCATATAATATAAGAAGGGCTTTTTCAAAAAATCATTTTGCGGAGGTTACCGAATATCTTATTAAAAAAATGCATACAGCCAAAACAAATGACGAATTTATAAAAGAAATTAATGCGGCGCTTTCGGGCGAAGCTCAGTTATCACAAAAATAAACGGAAAGGATTTTGAAAATGAGAATAAAAACCGGTATAGTTTTTTTGATATTCATAATACTTGTAAGCGGCTTTTGCGTATGCGCGGAAGACGCCGGCGTAATATACAGCGGTGAAAACGAAATATATTTTTCGTTTACCGATTATCCCGCGGTTGCTTTAACAGATGTAAAGCTTTCGGCAACGGTAACCGTAACCTGGGCAAACGAGCCGTGTACAGCGGCTGCACAGTGGTATTATAACGGTATGCCTATAGAAGGCTATTTCAATCCGCAGTTTGAAGTAAAACAGGGAGCGTCATCAACGCTTAATTATGATTTGCCGAGATGGGAAACGATGCCGCTGAGCGGATATATAGGCTTTATGCTTACGGTTGACGGCGTAGAAAAGTTTATTGATGTACCGATAGAAGTGCGGAATTATCCTTATTACTATTATCACCGTGATGAAGCGGAGCGTGTTTTTTCGCTCATAAAACACGTATATATTGACGCTACGGTAGTGCAGGGAACAAACGCATATACATCTTACAATCTATCAAAAGTAAACGGCTGGCTGCCTGCGGGAACAAAAGCAAAATATATTGATTATACCTACGAAACATATGACGTTTATAAGCACAGAAATCTGACGGCGAAGCTGCTTCTTGATAACGGTTATACCTGTTGGGTCCCGTACAATACAATAAAAGTTTCCGGTAAAAACTACACGGTTTACAGTGATTTTACAAATAACGATAAAGAGATTTTTGTAAACGCAAAAGGATATAAAAGCAACACAAAGTGGCTTGTATGGATAAATATTGAAAGACAAAAGGTAAATGTTTTTTACGGAAGTGAGGGCGAATGGAAAATTTACGGCGTTTTCCCGTGCGCGACCGGCAAAAACACAACGCCTACAATCGACGGAGTTTTTAAATATTCAAGATACACCCCGAAATGGGATTTTGATACCTATTATGTTAAGTATGTAATGGTATTTAACGGCGGTCACGCCATGCATTCAAGGACATACCGTACTTCGACGGATAGAGTTCTTGATGAAACAATAGGCACAACAACGTCGCTCGGCTGCGTAAGGCTTTACGATAAAGATGTAATTTGGCTTAAGGATAATCTGCCGATAGGCACAACTGTTGTTGTATATTGACAAAACCCGGAACTGATGGTATAATTATAAAAATTTAAAAGTATGGGAGAGATTATATGATGCCTAATGTATCTGAAATTTTCGGTAGTATGGTTTTTAATGAAACGGTTATGAGACAGCGTCTTCCGAAAGACGTTTATAAGGCAATGCAAAAAACCATAAGTGACGGAAAAAGGCTTGATATAGGTCTTGCGAACGTTATAGCCAACACAATGAAGGATTGGGCAGTTGAGCACGGCGCTACTCATTATACACATTGGTTCCAGCCTATGACGGGCATTACAGCCGAAAAGCATGACAGCTTTATTTCGCCATCGGTTGACGGAAATGTTATAATGGAGTTTTCCGGCAAAGAGCTTGTTCAGGGTGAGCCTGACGCGTCAAGCTTTCCTTCGGGAGGTCTGCGCGCAACCTTTGAAGCAAGAGGCTATACAGCGTGGGACCCGACTTCATACGCGTTTATAAAAAATAATACGCTTTGTATTCCTACCGCTTTTTGCTCTTACGGAGGAGAAGCACTTGATAAAAAAACTCCGCTGCTCCGTTCCATGGAGGCTATAAACAAACAGGCACTGCGTGTTTTGAAACTGTTTGGAAACGAGAGAGTAACTTCCGTTAAAACCACTGTCGGTCCCGAACAGGAGTATTTTCTTATTGAAAGAGAAATGTTTGATAAGCGTCCCGATCTTGTATATACCGGCAGAACGCTTTTCGGTGCTATGCCGCCCAAGGGACAGGAAATGGACGACCATTATTTCGGAACAATCAAAACAAGAGTAAAAGGCTTTATGGCAGAGCTTGATGAAGAACTCTGGAAGCTTGGCATACTCGCAAAAACCGAGCACAATGAGGTTGCGCCCGCACAACACGAGCTTGCGCCGATTTTTACAACAACAAATATCGCGACCGACCATAATCAGCTCACAATGGAGCTTATGCAGAGAATCGCGAAAAAACACGGGCTTGTTTGTCTGCTTCATGAAAAGCCCTTTGAAGGTGTAAACGGCAGCGGCAAGCATAATAACTGGTCTCTTTCAACCAATGAAGGAACAAACCTTCTTGAGCCCGGCGATACACCGCATGAGAACGCGCAGTTTTTAACTTTTATATGCGCCGTTTTAAAAGCTGTTGACGATTATCAGGATTTGCTTCGGGTTTCCGTCGCGTCGGCGGGCAACGACCACAGGCTTGGCGCTAACGAAGCGCCGCCTGCTATAATTTCAATGTTTCTCGGAGAAGAGCTTACCGAAATTCTTGAATCGCTTGAAAATAACGAGAATTATGACGCAAAAGAAAAAAGCCTTTTAAAAGTCGGTGTTCATGTATTGCCGCGTTTCGCAAAAGACGCGACAGACCGCAACAGAACAAGTCCGTTTGCGTTTACGGGTAATAAATTTGAGTTCAGAAGTCTTGGCTCCACCGCTTCAATTTCGGGACCTAATGTTGTTTTAAATACTGCCGTTGCGGAGAGTCTTAAAGCGTTTGCTGACGAGCTTGAAAACGCCGAGGATTTCAGTACGGCGCTTCATGAGCTTATAAGGCGCACCATAAAAGACCATAAAAAGATAATATTTAACGGCAACGGTTACGGTGACGAATGGATAGAAGAAGCGGAAAAGAGAGGGCTTTTAAATCTTAAAACCACTCCGGAGTGTCTTCCTTGTTACATAAGCGAGAAAAACAAAAAGTTGTTTGCCGAGCATAAAATATACACGGAAACAGAGCTTAATTCAAGATACGAAATTAAACTTGAAAGCTATTCAAAAACTATTAATATTGAAGCGCTTACAATGATTGATATGGTAAATAAGGATATCCTTCCCGCCATATCGGGCTTTACAGGCAATCTTGCCGCCGCGCTTAACGAAAAGAAAGCTGCTTCCGAGGATTTTGACTGTTCATACGAGGAGGATTGTATAGCGGAGCTTTCGGTTCTTTCTGCGGATATACACACAAAAGCCTTCAGCCTTAAAAAAGCTCTTGGGGATATTGATAAAAACGCCGATGTTTTAAAAACAGCAGAATATTATTGTAACAAAATCATTCCCAAAATGCAGGCTTTAAGAGAAGCCGTTGATTCTGCCGAACAGCTTACGGAAAGAAGCGCATGGCCGTATCCAAGCTATGGCGATTTAATGTTTGGCGTAAGATAGGGGAAATATAAAATGTATGATTTTATTAAAGTCGCTGCGGCTGTTCCGAGGGTAAGTGTCGGAAACACCGTAAAAAATTCCGAAAAAATAATAAAATGCATAAAGGAAGCTAAAAAAAACAATGCAGACCTTGTGGTTTTTCCGGAGCTTTCCGTTACAGGTTATACCTGCGGCGACCTCTTTTTTCAGGAAAAGCTTCTTAATGCTTCCGATAAGGCGGTAGGGGATATTGTAAAAGAAACCGAGGAGATAACCGCCGTTTTCGGCGCGCCGGTTGTAATAAACGGCAGCGTTTACAACTGCGCGGTTGTTGCTTCGGACGGAATAATACAGGGTATTGTACCAAAAACTTTTTTGCCAAATAACAATGAGTTTTACGAAAAACGCTGGTTTTCGGCAGGCTATAATTATTCGTTTGAATATTTAAATGCCGAAAAGTTTGGGTTTGAAAATTACGAAATTGTTTTTAGCAGAAATATGATTTTTGAGCTTGACGGCGTAAAATTCGGCGCCGAAATATGTGAGGATTTATGGGCGCCTGTTCCGCCGAGCAGTTTTCTTGCAATTGGCGGAGCGGAGATTATACTTAATCTTTCCGCAAGCAATGAAACAATATCCAAAAGAAGCTACCGCAAAAATTTGATATTGCAACATTCGGCGTCGGCTCTTTGCGGTTATGTTTATGCCTCCGCGGGCTCGGGCGAATCAACTACCGACCTTGTATTTTCGGGGTATTCCGCTGTGGCGGAAAACGGCGTTATGCTTGCCGAAACAGAGCGGTTTATCGAAAAGGAAGGTATGCTTTTTGCCGAAATAGATGTCGGCAGACTTCGCGCAGACAGATTAAAGCTTACAAGCTTTAAGGATTGTAAAGATATATATTTAAAAGATGAAACACCCGAAATCATAACTATTGAAGATATTAAAATAAAAGCGGACGGAAGCACAAGAAAAGTTAATAAACTGCCTTTTGTGCCGTCCGATAAAGCCGAAAGAGGACAGCGCTGCAAAGAAATATTTGAACTTCAGGTTGCCGCGCTCAAAAGGCGTATGGAAACGGCGGGGAATAAGCTTGTTGTCGGCGTTTCGGGCGGTCTTGATTCAACGCTCGCGCTTCTTGTGAGCGCTATGGCTGTAAAGGAAAAGGGCGCAGGCTCCGTCACGGGCATTACAATGCCGTGCTTCGGAACTTCGGACAGAACGTATAATAACGCCGCAGCGCTTATAAAAAGCCTCGGCGCGGAATTTAAAGAAATAAACATAAAAGACGCCTGCACGCTTCATTTTAAAGATATTGGTCACGACGGCAAAACTCCCGATTTGACCTTTGAAAACACTCAGGCAAGGGAGCGCACACAGGTGCTTATGGATTATGCCGGAATGACAGGCGGCTTTGTTGTCGGTACGGGCGATTTATCGGAGCTTGCGCTCGGCTGGTGTACCTATAACGGCGACCATATGAGCAGCTACGGCGTAAATGCGGGAGTGCCGAAAACGCTTATAAGGTGGATGATAGAAACTCTTGCCGAATACAATGTTTTTCCGGACAGCACGGATATTTTAAAGGATATTATTGATACTCCGATAAGTCCCGAGCTTTTGCCTCCCGGCGCGGACGGAAAAATTACGCAGGTAACGGAGGATATCGTAGGACCTTACGCGCTTCACGACTTTTTCCTTTATTATATGCTTCGCTTCGGATTTGAGCCGAAAAAAATTTATTATCTCGCGAAGCTTGCCTTTGAGGGTGATTTTGACGGAAAGACAATTTTAAAATGGCTTAAAAACTTTTACACCCGCTTTTTCTCGCAGCAGTTTAAGCGCAGCTGTATGCCCGACGGCGTAAAAATAGGAAGTGTCTGTCTTTCTCCGAGAGGCGACTGGCGTATGCCCTCCGATGCTTCCGTATCTCTTTGGCTTAAAGAGATTGAAAAAATTAAAGAATAA
Organism: uncultured Ruminococcus sp.; assembly: GCA_902783995.1. Next base: position 7,664 of record CACZTG010000025.1, read on the forward strand.
AAAATAAACGTTGCCCTTCATTGTTTTTTGAAGGGCATTTTTAAAATAATGTCGATTGATGATGGATATTGTATTATATTATATGCATTTTAACGATATATTGTTGTAAAATCGAGGAAAATTTTGTTGAAAATTACGTTTTTTAAAAAACCGGTTGACGCAGAGGTGTTCACTTTGTTATAATATAGGCGAGAATACCGGAACGGCACAGGTAAATAACAAAATTAAAAAAAGAATTTTGCAATGTTATACAATTTAACAGAAAACAAAATTAAAAAATATAACACAATGAGTTATAAAAACGAAAACGACATTATTGAAACCATCAGAAAATTGGACGAAGATTATGATTATACAGAATTAATGCATATTTTTAAAACTAATGAAAACTTTAAAAAAGAATTTGACGTTGGGGCTGCTGCCAACGATGTTGCATTTTTTTCTTCGTATTTAGGAGCGATAAAGCCATATCATGTTACGGTAGATTTTTATACAACAAGGTGATGATTGACAATGAAAAAAGCTCATATTTTTTGTATAATTCTTGCGGCGATTATTTTAATTGTGCCTTTATTTTATGCTGAACAGATTGTACGTTTTGTCGGCAAAACTGTTTTAAACGCAATTTTTGCGGAATTGGAACGTGAGGATAAAGAAGATGAGATAAGAATTGCCAACGGAGAACCGATATACGGCAGAGACACCAGCCTTATATGGGCGAATACATATGAGATATGGAGACATTTAGGTAAGAAATATCTTGATATTCAAACAAAGAAAGTATTTGGTGCAATTCTCGAAGAAATAACAATATATAGAAAAATTGATAAAAAGCTGTATATTGTCGCAAGAACAGGCTACGCTGTTATTGATGAGGACGCGTTCTGCAAAATATATGTCAATGACGAGAGTTTGTTTGATGCTAACGATCATATTATTGAGCGAATTGAGGACGACCATATAAAGTATTTTTCTGAATATAGCAGTTTTTCGCCGACCGAAAGAAGCAACTTTGAAAAGCTTGAAAAACAGCTTGAAAAGCGACTTGCACGAAAGGCTAAAAAAGAAAGGGAAAAAGCTTTAAATGAAGAAAAAAAATAAAGAAAAACGGCACATAACGGTTTTCAAAATAATAGCTTTTATAATACTCGGAGCAATTTTAGCCGGACTATTAAGCTTATACATATATCTGCGAATAAGAACTCCGCAAAAGGACAGGCTTTTTATTCCGCCGTCAGAAAAGAAAATTGTCCGTCAGCTTAACGAGAATTATAAAGAAATGGAATATGTTAAGGACTACGCTATGTCACAGGACAGTTTCAGCTGGTGTTATTGGGATAAGAATAATGTGGAAGCAGGCAATGAAGAAATAAATGCCGCCGATGTA
>CACZTG010000026.1 GCA_902783995.1 uncultured Ruminococcus sp.
CTTTGGAGATAATACTTAATAAAAATACACAAACGGCTGACTTCTTAAATTGTGAAGTCAGCCGCTTTTATTATTGTTTCTCGGATTATTCTGCGTTTTCCTGTGCAATAACGGATTGTACAACCTCGGTATTCTGCTCTGTACCGCCGGTCTCTCCGCCTTCCGAACTTTCTGCGCTAACGCTTTCCGAACCGCTTTCTTGGGAATTTTCCTCGGAATTTTCTTCAGAGTTTTCTTCTTTCTTTTCTTCCTCTTTCTTTTCCACAGGCGGGTGATAAACGCTCGGATGCTTTCCGTCACAATACTTTATTGTATTTGTATTTGCAATATCATAGGTGACAGCGCATCTTGACGAAGCAAGCTTTCCGGTTGAGGCGCAAAGCGCCACTTTTTTTACGCCCTTCGGCGCTGAAGGAAAGCCTATATCATCAAGGTCTTTATGAATTTCGCTCATTACGCTTTTCCAGATTCTTTGCGGAGTGTTTGAGGTCGCGCCCTCGCTCATAGGCTTTGAATTATCATGACCTACCCAAACCCCGCCGACATAATAAGGTGTAAATCCCATATACCATTTATCAACATTACTGTTTGTCGTTCCGGTTTTGCCGGCGCAGCTCATACCGCGAATCGCTCCGCCTATAAGTGAGCTTTTAGCTGTTGACTGCAAAATATCTGTCATTAAGTAATTTGTCTGTTCGGAAAAAACCTTTTCCTTTTTTTGTTTCTTTTCAATAATTACATTTCCCGCATGGTCGAGAACCTTCGTGTAGCTCGCGGGACTTATCCACTCACCGTCATTCGGAAAAGTCGCGTATGCCGCCGTCCATTCAAGAACGTTTACGCCTTTTGAAAGTCCTCCGAGTGCTACACCGGCAAGACCGTCACTTTCCGTAACAGAGGAAATATGATATTTATTTTCAAGATACGAGCGGCTCACATCAACACCCATTTTATCGACAGTCTGAACAGAGGGGGTATTCATAGACCATACCACAGCGTTTCTGAGTGTTACAAGACCTTTATAGCCCTTGTACCAGTTATGCGGTTTATACCCGTTTATATCAATAGGCTGGTCAACGAGCCTTGAACCGGGACCGAACAACAGACCTTTTTCCATGGCAGGACCATATACTGCAAGCGGTTTTATGGTTGAACCCGGCTGACGGAAGGTGTCAACCGCACGATTAAGTACAAGGTCGCCGGGCTTTTCGCCTGCGCCGCCGACAACGCCCTTAACTTGTCCCGTATATGGGTCCATAACAACCATTGCAGCCTGCAAACTGCTGTCGCTTGTATAGTTACGACGGTCTTCAAGAATATTCTCCATAACACTCTGAATTTCAGGGTCAACAGTTGCGTATATTGAAAGACCGCCATTATAAACAAGACTTTTCGCGACTGCCTCCGAATATTTTCCTCCTTCGACAAGGTCATCAATAACCTCTTTTATTACAAGCTCGGTAAAATATGACTGTTTCGGGTCATCGTCCTCCGAATATGTGTCACCTATAATTTTAAGCTCGTAATTCACCGCTTCATCATATTCTTCTTTAGAAATCATATCAAGCTCAAACATTTTACGCAAAACGATTTCCTGACGTTCTTTATTTTTTTCGGGATTTAAAAGCGGACTGTACCTTGAAGGATATTTGGTAATGCCCACAATTGACGCACATTCCGCAAGGTTAAGCTCCGCTACATCCTTACCGAAATAAGCGTGAGACGCCGCCTGCACGCCGTTGCCGTAACCGAAATACGCAATATTTAAGTAAAATTCAAGAATTTCATCTTTTGAATATTCCGATTCAAATTTGAGTGCTCTGAAAATCTCTCTGATTTTTCGTGTGGCGTCATGTTTATCATCTTTTGTTATGTTTTTGACAACCTGCTGCGTTATCGTACTTCCGCCGTACGAATCATTACCTGTAATATAACCCAAAAGCGCTCCGAATGTACGTTTTATATCAACCCCGTGATGCTGATAAAAACGTTCGTCCTCAATCGCGACCGCGGCTTTTTTCATTTTATCGGGAATTTTGTCGTAAGTAATCCATCTTAAATTCGAGGGACTGTTTACGTTTTCGTAAATATTACTTTTCCCCGAAACATCGGTATAAAAAATCGTTGATGTTCTCGCAATCTGATAATCATCGGGTGAAAAATCAAATGCCTCAACAAGACATGAAGATATTATACCGGCACCGATAAAGCTGATTACTACACCGGCTATCAAAAATATTGCTCCAAGGAGGCGAAAAACACTTCTCGCGCCTTTTTGCTTTTTCTTTTTTACGGAACGTCTTGCCGCCATAAAATGCTCATTGCCTTTCCGCCCACAAAATTATTAATTCTCCGTAACGCCTTACTGTGAACACATAAGGCACTGTAAAAAGTTTATCATACCTTAATTATATCACATTAAATCC
>CACZTG010000027.1 GCA_902783995.1 uncultured Ruminococcus sp.
TACGGAAATGTTGTTGCGACAATTCTTCTTCGTGATGTTTTCCTTTTCCTTTGGGGTTTGCTATTTCTTATTCCGGCTATTATTAAAACCTATTCATACCGTATGGTACCCTATATTGTAGCGGAAAACCCCGATATGAAAGCAACTGACGCAATAACTCTTTCAAGAAATATGATGAACGGGCACAAGTGGAAAGCTTTTGTACTTGACTTATCATTTATAGGCTGGTATATTCTTTCCGTTCTGACTTTCGGTTTGCTTGCGCTTTTCTATGTTTCTCCGTATTATTACGCAACAAGCGCGGAGCTTTATGGCGCTCTTAAAAGCAAATAAAATCTCTGCAATAAAAAATCAGCTCCCCGAAAACGGGAGCTGGTTTTTTATTGCATTATTATTATATTTTATATCAAAAGCCTTCAAACTCAAACATTTTGCACTTTTTTATTGCAGCAATATATTTTTCGTAGTCAATGTCAATTATGTTCGTAAAATAGTGATTTATATATTTCTTTCCGTCCTTTTGCCATTCAATGAGATAAAACTCTTTTCCATCATCAGCTTTAACAGTTGCTATCTCCGATGCGGAATCGGGCGCAAGAAGCGCCTTGCCCGAAAGAAGCGTTTTTTCATCCGAAATGCGCATAACAGTATATGTAAGCTCTGCGCTTTCAGGTGTATCATTAACGCCGACAAGTGGTAAAATGCCGTTTTCGGGTTCGGCAAACATCAGGCAAACAGGCTCTTGAGAGCGACGTATATAATGATATGCAAGCTTTTTGGTGTAATAATAATCAACAACAGCATCGGAAATTTGCGGCCAGCCGTCAAGAAGGTTCCACCATATTATGCCCGTACACTTCCACTTATTTACCCTGAATTTCTCTATAAAATACTTTTTTGCCTCTGCCTGTGAAATCTGACTTTGGCGGATAAAATCGTCAAAATTGCTCTCCGCACAGCCAAAAAGCGTAACAACTTGGTCATAAGCAAGCTTTATGCGGTAGGCATAATCGGCAGACGGGTCTGCTTCGGGGCTTGCGGCATGAACGAGGTATTCGCTTGTCGGTGTGCCGTCAGGCTCAAAAAGCTTTTTCGGATTTTTGAGAAACTTTTCAAGTGATTTTGGCGACGGAAAGCCGTGATATCCTGTTTCGCTCGCAAAATGACAAAATGTGTTTTTATAGTAATCGCCCTTGAAATAGTCTCGCGGTCCCCAGAGGTGTATCTCCGGCATTATCCCGTTACCTTGCATAACTGCTTCGCTGACGTAAGGCGAGCTTGGCAGATACGGGCGTGTATAGTCGTGAGTTTCGCAAACGCGCTTCAAAACCTGACGGGTCAGGAAATTATTGTTTGGGTCACGCTCCGTTCCTATCCAATTTTTATATAGCAAATCGCATTCGTTGTCACCCGCCCACAGAACAACGGACGCGTGATTACGCAATCGCTTTACCTGATATTCGGCTTCGGCGGCAAGAATATCGGCAAACTTCTGTTCCTGCGGATAAACCGCACAGCTCATCGCAAAATCCTGCCACACCATTATTCCGTGTGCGTCACAGAAATCATAAAATTCATCGCTTTCGTAAACGTTTCCGCCCCAGCAGCGCACAGCATTACAGCCTATATCGTCAAGCAACTCCAGAGCTTTTTCCAATCGGTCTGTATCATTTGAGTGAAATGCATCAAGCGGCACCCAATTTGTACCGAGAACAAACACCTTTTTGCCGTTGATTTTAAAGCAAAATTCGCCGTTTCCGTCTTTATCGGTGCACTCTGTTCTGTCAAGCTCAACTGTCCTTATGCCTACTTTCAGGCAATATTCGTCGCATACTTTACCCTTGTATAAAAGCGTCACCCGTGTATCATACAAATTCGCGTCGCCTGCGTTTTTGGGAAACCACGGACGGCAGTCGGGTACTTTAACAGAAATAGCGTCTGTATTGTGCCACAGCTTCTTTTCCTTTGAAAAGCGGCTTTCACCGCATTTACCCTCGACTTTTACTGTATAATCATAAGCAAAATCACCTGACAATTCCGCATTTATGTAAAAACGCATATATGCCGTGCCGTTTTCAATTTTATTTGTGGCAAAGAACACCTCGTTTATATGGTTCTTATTATGGGTTAAGAGCTTCACATCTTTCCACAGTCCCGCCGAAACTATCCTCGGCATAATATCCCAGCCAAACATATGCGCAGCTTTCCTCAGGTATAGTGCAGGATAATTGTAATCAAGCGCATTGCTTGAAACAGGCGTTATGAATTTGCGTGCCTCAATCATAGCAGGCTTAATGTGTACAACAAGTTCATTTTCGCCCTGTACGGTATCAACCTCATACGGAGTAAACATATTGTCCGTAGTCTTTACAAGATTGCCGTTTATGTATATATCCGAAAAAGTATCAATTCCCTCAAAGCGAAGATACCGGTTCTCTTTCGCCGTAAATCGGCAGAAGTACCATACATGCATATTTTCAAGTTCTTGTGCCTTCAAGGTATTGGTCGAATAGTACAAATCATCAATTATACCATTTTTCATCAGGTCAATTTCAAAATTACCCGGAACGCTTGCCGGAATTATATCAAATCCCGAATTTTCAAGCGCGGATATTGTTTTATATTCTGCACCCGCGCACTTAAAATTTTGCGAATATGCTATTTTCCAGTCCATAAAATCAACTTCCCTTTTCAAAGAATTATTAAAAATTATTTAGTGAATTTTTTGGCATTTTTAACTTTATTTTTTTGTGAAACTTAAATTTTTAATTGAAAAAGATGTGTATGCAAAACCAAAAATCACGCATTTTTTCCTTGCCCCGGTACATTTTCCCAATCTTTTAAGAAACGCTCTATTCCGCTTACGGTAAGAGGGTGATTTATCATTTGCTCTATTACCTTATAGGGTACGGTCGCGATATCACACCCCGCAAGAGCCGCGTCCGTTACGTGCAGCGGACTTCTTACGGAAGCCACTATAATTTCCGTTTCTATGCCGTGAATGTCGAAAATTTCCGCAATATCACGCGCAAGCTCCATGCCGGTATCGTCAATATCGTCAAGTCTGCCTAAAAACGGGCTGACATAGGTCGCCCCGGCGTTTGCCGCAAGAAGCGCCTGCGCCGCGGAAAAAATCAGCGTGACATTTGTTCTTACAGCAAGCTTTTTTAACTGCTTTACCGCCTTTAAGCCTTCGGCGCACATCGGTATTTTTATGACAAGGTTAGGGTTGTTGACTGCCGCGTAAAGCTTCTTCGCTTCCTCAACCATCTCATCCGCCCGCATAGATACAACCTCGGCGCTTATCGGTCCGTCAACAATTTCCGAAATTTCTTTAACCACCTGCAAAAAATCTCTGCCTTCTTTTGCGATAAGCGATGGATTCGTCGTAACTCCGCATATTATGCCCATATCGTTCGCTTTTCTGATTTCCTCGACATTTGCCGTGTCAATAAAAAGTTTCATTTTTAATCTCCTTTACTTTATTCAAAAAATTCTTTTTCCAGCTCCGCGCATATATAATGATAAACAGGCAGATGCATTTCCTGTACCTTAAACGTTTCCGTTTCGGGAACTTTAACGGTAATATCACATATTTCCGAAAGTCTGCTGTTCTTTTCCCCCGTAAGAGCGATTGTTTTAAGTCCCTTTGCTTTCGCGACCTTTGCGGCAAGAACAACATTTTCCGAATTTCCGGAGGTTGATATACCCATAAAAACATCTTCTTCTCCGCCATATCCGAAAACAAGCTGCGCATATACCATATCCGCCTTGACATCATTCGCGTATGCCGATATAATCGCGCTCTGCGAAGGTAATGATATTGCCGGAAGCGCCCCCTGAAGATTTTCCGCTATATATTCGGCGTCCTCAAAGCCAAGCTTTTCGAGCTTTTCCCTGAAAGGACTGCCAAGCTTTCTTTTCAGCATAAAACCCTTCATCAGCTCTCCCACAATATGGTCACTGTCGGCGCAGCTTCCGCCATTGCCGCAGACAAGCAGCTTGCCGCCGTTACAGTACGCCTTTTTTATAATGTCAACCGCCGCCTCAATATCACAGCGGCAGGCTTCAAGCATGGGATATCTCATATAAAGCTCACTCATATTTATCTGTCCTTTCTACATTTTACCGCTCATATATGCCGCAACGCAAAGCGCCGCATAATCGCCTATACTGTCACCGAGAGCCGCCGGAACAATCCTGCATCTTTCCCTTGAAAGCGGCAGCGTTTCCTTTTCGATAATCTTATTCATTTCACCTTCAAGGAGTCCCCCGCTTCTTTCAAAAACGCTTCCTATAACTATTCGTTCGGGATTCAAAATATCAATCAATACGGAAAGCCCCTGTCCAAGCCTTCTTCCGCTTTCGGCATAAACCTCCGCGGCGTCGGCAAAACCTTCCTTGGCTTTTTCGGCAATTAATTTTGCGGTAACATTTTTTAATTCCCCGTAACTGCCGCAATATGAAACCGTTTTACCCTCCTGCAGCTTTTCAATGGCATATATTCTTCCAAGCTCCGCTATACCGTTGCCCGAACAAAAACCCTCAAAAGAACCCCGTTTACCGTAACCTACGGGACCGTTTTCGGCAAGCCTTATATGCCCTGCCTCCCCTGCCATATCGTTTGTACCCGTATATAGCCGGCCGTCTAAAATAAGCCCGGCGCCCAGACCGCTTCCGAAGGTAAGAAAAATCATATTTTTACAGCCTTTCCCCGCGCCAAACA
>CACZTG010000028.1 GCA_902783995.1 uncultured Ruminococcus sp.
TGAATTTCCGAGAATAAAAATGGGAGTCGGCGCACCCATATATGAAGGCGAAGATGTTGCCGATTATGTTCTCGGCAGATTTACGGATAATGACATTGCCGTAATGTCAAAGGCGGCTGAAAAAATAGAGGAAAACTTAGAGCTTATCGTAAAGCGTGACTACGCCGCGCTTATGTCAAAGCTGAATATGAGAATTTAATTTTCGGGGAAATGAAATGAGCAGATTTAGTGAAGTTATTGAAAACAAAGCTGAATATAAAAACATTGTTGATTATTTCAAGCGCGGCCTTGAAACCGTTACCGTAACCGGGCTGCCGGACGGCGCGAAAGCGCATTTTTTGTCATGCTTTGTAAATGATACAGGCAAAAATCTTATATATATTGCGCCCACCGAAACAGATGCAAAAGCCGCGGCGGAGGATTTTAGATTTTTTGCGGGAGAAAGTGCCGAGGTCGCCTTTTTCCCTCAGAAGGAATATGTTTTCCATAATATCGACGCTATGAACAGTGATGTGACTTATGAACGAATAAACTGCCTGCATATTCTGAAATACTCAGATAAACCTGTTATAATTACCGCTTCGGCTGCGGCTGCGGCTCAATATACAATGCCGCCTGAAATTTATGATGAAATTGTTATAAAAGCCGGAGATTTTATAAATCAGAATGAGCTTTTAAAAAAGCTCGTTTTTATGGGCTATCTGCGCGCGGAAAGCGTTGAAGGCGCCGGACAGTTCAGTATAAGAGGCGGAATTGTCGATATTTTTTCACCGAGCGAGCTTTATCCTGTAAGACTCGAATTTTGGGACGACGAGATTGATACGCTTCGTTCGTTTGACCCTCAATCGCAAATTTCGGTTAAATCTGTTCCCGAAGCGCATATAACGCCATGCAGAGAGCTTGTATATAGTAAAGAAACTGCTGAAAAAGTAATTAAAAAAATAAGTGCCTCCCCCACCGAAGCTTTGCAAAAGGACGCGGAAAGCTTTGCATCAAAGCATTATTTTTCGGCAGCGGATAAATATATGCCGTATATATACGGTAAACCGCATACGATTACCGATTATTTTTATGACGGTATCTGCGTTTTCGATAATCCGCAAACCGTAAATGCAAAAATAAAAATCCTTTATGAACAAATGGCGGAAGAAACGTCAAACCTTGCCGAAAAAGGTCTGATTAAGTTTCCGAAGGGCGCGGAATACGTTAGAAATTTTGCATATATTTCAAACCATGGCAGGTTTAAAATAGCCCTTGAACCGATTACCGCGCACAATAACCTTTTATCGTCAAACGCTTCGGTTAATTTTAACGCCCGCGCGGCGCAGCAATATATGGGAAAAACAGAACTTATAATAGAAGATATTGATTTCTGGCACAGCGGCGGTTACGGAATCAATATAATTGTCGGCAGCAAAACAAAAGCTGATGCTTTTGCAAAAACGCTTAAAGAAAGAGGTAAACTGCCCGTTATAAAGTCAAGCGGTGAACCGGCGCTTAAAGGTGAAACAGCAATATCTGTCGGTACTCTGAAAAACGGTTTTGAGTACCCTGCCGAAAAATTTGCAATTATCTGCGATAAAGAGCTTTTCGGCGGCGAGCGGGTTCATAAAAAAACAAGACAAATGCCCGGAACAAGGATAAAATCTTACAATGATCTTGAGGTCGGTGATTACGTTGTTCATCATATTCACGGCATTGGAAGGTATCTTGGGCTTCACCGAATGGAGGTTGACGGAATTAAAAAAGACTATCTCAAAATACTGTACCGTGAAGGAGATATTTTATATATTCCGGCAGCGTCACTGCATCTTATAAACAAATATATCGCTTCCGAAGGCGGCAGCGTAAAGCTTAATAAAATGGGCGGCGCGGAATTTTCGAGAGTTAAAGGAAGAGTACAAAAATCCGTTGAAGAAATGGCGGCAAAGCTTGTTAAAATTTACGCGGCAAGGTTAAACGCTAAAGGGCACGCCTTTGCGTCGGATACAGACTGGCAGAAAAATTTTGAGGACGACTTCCCCTATGAGGAAACAGAGGACCAGATTAAATGTATAGAAGAAGTTAAACGTGATATGGAAAGTGAAAAGCCTATGGACAGGCTTTTATGCGGTGATGTTGGCTTCGGCAAAACCGAGGTCGCGCTTCGTGCCGCCTTTAAAGCTGTGGTTGACGGCAAACAGGTTGCGTATCTTGTGCCTACGACCGTTCTGGCAAAACAGCATTACAATACTTTTTCCGGCAGAATGACAAGGTATCCAATAAATGTTGAAATGCTCAGCCGTTTTAAATCCGCTTCGCAGCAAAAAAAGATTATTAAGGGTTTAAAAGACGGCAGTATAGATGTTGTGATAGGTACTCACAGGCTTTTGCAGAAAGACGTATGCTATAAGGATTTGGGGCTTCTTATAGTTGACGAGGAGCAGCGTTTCGGAGTTGCCGACAAGGAAAAGATAAAAGAGCTTAAAAACACGATAGATGTGCTCACGCTTTCCGCAACGCCCATACCGAGAACCATGCATATGGCTATGATAGGTATAAGAGATATGAGCGTTATAAACGAGCCGCCCGAAGACCGCAGACCGGTACAGACGTTTGTTATGGAATATGACAGAGAGGTTATTAAAGAAGCGATTTTAAAGGAGCTTGACCGCGGCGGACAGATATATTATGTGTTTAACCGTATTGAAGGAATTGAAAGGGCAGCAGCGGAAATACAGGCAATGGCGCCGGATGCGAAAATTGTTGTGGGACACGGAAGAATGAACGAAAGAGAGCTTGAGAGCATTATGCTTTCGGTTATGGACGGTGAAGCGGACATACTTGTATGCACCACAATTATCGAAACAGGACTTGATATACCGAATGTCAACACCATCATAGTTGAGAACGCAGACAGAATGGGGCTTTCACAGCTATATCAGCTCCGCGGCAGAGTCGGCAGAAGCTACCGCACGTCATATGCGTATTTCACCTACAAAAAAAACAAAGAGATAAACGAAACAGCCGAAAAAAGGCTTAAATCAATAAGAGAATTTACAGAATTCGGTTCGGGATTTAAAATAGCTCTGCGTGACCTTGCCATAAGAGGCGCGGGAAATGTTCTCGGACCGCAGCAGCACGGTGCTATGGACGCCGTAGGCTATGATATGTATTGCAAGCTGCTCGGTAATGCGGTTGCGCAGGCAAAGGGAGAAAAAACAAAAGAAGAAATTGTTACAACGGTTGACCTTAAAACCGACGCGTTTATTCCCGAAAGCTATATAGAAAGTGAAAATACCAGAATAGAAATGTATAAACGTATTTCGGGCATAGAGTCGGAAGACGATTTATCTGAGGTTATAAGCGAGCTTATCGACCGTTTTTCGGAACCTCCAAAATGCGTAATCAACCTTATGAATATTGCGCTTATAGGAAAATACGCCTCGCGCTGCGGCATAAGCGAAATTACGCAAAAAGGCGATTTTATAAACTTTTACACCGACTGTTCAACGGAAAAGAAAAAATATACAGTCAGGCAGTTTTGTTCAAAGCATAAACAAAGCCTTATGTTTATTGATGATAAAAAGCCTCACATTATTATGCGAATAACAAATGAAAAAAAACTTTTTGACAATATTAAATTTATGTTACAGGACTTTAATATATTGCAAAACAGCTGAATATGATGTATAATATTATTGGTTGATTATATTTAATCTGAAGGGAATGATAAAAATGATAAAAAAATATTTCGCGGTAATTTTAGCTTTGGTTCTTGCTTTATCGGTATTATCGGGCTGCGGCGAGCAGATAAAAAAAGATGAAAAAGTTGTGGTCAGTGTAAACGGCGAGGATATTACCGAAGGCGAATTTATGTATTACCTTCTTATCGCTAAAAATACCATCATATCGGCAGGCGACGGTGAAGACAACGAGGAATACTGGAAAACAACCGAAATCGAAGGCAAAAACGCCGGCGAGGTCGCAAGAGAAACGGCTCTTAAAAATGCCGTGGAGCTTACCGTTATGGCACAAAAAGCGGTAGAAATGGGCGTTGATAACAGCGACCATGTGCGCCGTGAAAAAAGGCAGAATTTTATAAAACAAAGCTTTGGAGGAAATGAAAACGATTATATTTCACGTATTACAGAGCTTGGTCTTACCGACGAAAACGTTACAAAGGTTGTAATGAAGGATTATCTTGCGGGCGAACTTGGCGGCAAAGTCGATATGGACGAACCGACCGATGAGCAAATCCGTGAATATTACGATAAAAACTATTACAGAGCAAAGCATATACTTATAGCGTTTTCAAACTATGAGTCGGATAATTCCGACGGTCATGCGGAAGCTCTGAAAAAAGCCGAAGAAGTAAAGGCTTTAATAGACGGCGGCGCGGATTTTGAAAGTTTAATTGCCGAATATAATGAGGATACCGCAATAAACGATTCTTCAATGGGCTATGTTTTCACAAAAGACGTTATGGTTAAAGCCTTTGAGGACGCGACAAAAGCGCTTTCGGTCGGTGAAATAAGCGATATTGTTGAAACCGACTACGGCTACCATATAATAAAACGTCTTGATGCCGCCGCTGTTTACGATGAGTTTTTAAGCTCAAAATCAAGGCTTGACCAAAATGGCGAAAAAACGGGGAAAGATGAAATTATATCATTTACAAAACAAGAGCAGCTTAAAGTTATGGCAGAGCAGTGGAAGGACGAATCCGAAATCAAAACGAATGATGATGTTCTTAAAGCAATTCCTCTGACAACAAAGGAAGATAAAAAATAAAAAGATACAGAAAGGACTTGTTTAAAATATGAAAAAAATTTTTACGTTACTGCTTCTGTTTGTTCTTTGTATGACCATGGGCGTGTATGCGAAAGACATAAATCTTGACTTTTTGGATGATGCGGCTTTAAATTCCTCTTATGCGGGAAATATGACAATAACCATAGACAAGCCGCTTGAAGTGATTACCGTGCTTGAAAAAGGCGGTTATCTTGACATTATTAATAAGTTTATTGATTTACGCGCGCTTTTGGAAGGCCTTGCAGATTCAGAAATTACGCTTAATTGCAAAATAAACGCGAACAAAGATTTAACAAAGATGAGAACTGCCGTTGAATATGATGTGTCTATGCCGACGGTTATTAATCCGAACCTCAAAATGCATATAAACGCCAGAAACGGCATATGGATGGACTATGACCTTACTGGCGCTGAGCCAAAGCTTGATATGATAATGAGATATCCCATATTTAACAAATATCTGCATACAACCGAACAGGATTCTATGGGAGAATCAATGATTGAAAGCTTTATGTGGTTATATGGCGGTGAGCAGAGCTTTTTGGATACAGCAAAAGAGCTTATGATTAAATATGCCGATATTGCTGTCAGCGGCAATACATATACCGTTAAGCTTGATAACGCTTCCGTATGCCTTATGCTTAAAGATTATTTTGAATATATTTCGGAAAATATGAAGAAAAATACCAAGCAGATAATAGCTGATTATCCGGAAGATTCCGATGATGATTATGCTTTTGAAGATTACTCACCGTATGATGATATTATACCGGAAATAGAAAGCTTTTTTGACAAATACAGCGTTATAGGCAAAGAAGGAATTACGACAAAATATGTAAAAGGCCTCGGCGGAAAGCTTAAATCCGAGGAATCGATTATTCCGATTGATATAAACCTATACCGCTTGCTTGAAGCGACGGGCGAAGAAATCCCGGCAGGACTTACCGAAGAAAACAGCAGTATTGCCTTTACAATAAAAACAACCGCGGATTACACGAATGTCGGAACAACCAAAAAAATTGATTTCCCGACGCTGACCGAAGATAACTCATTTACCTTTGATGATTTAAACTCGTTTGGCTATGATGATTATGACGGTTATTACGATGATTATAAAAGAACAGATTTTGACGGTTGGATAAATGTTCAGTCGGACAGCGTTATTAAAGACGGCGATGTTATTTACGTGCCTTTCCGTGAAACAATTGAAAACGCCTGCTCATATGAGCTTTATGACGAAGGCGATGAAGATAATCCGTATTATACCATTAACTATGTTGACGGCTGGGTGAGCTTTAATTCAAGGCTTGCGGATTTCGGAGTCTTGGAATTTAAAGTAGGCAGAAACGACTGCTACTACAAGGACGGAACATATAATTTTGGTGCGCCCAAGCTTATCAATGACAGAGTATGGGTTGACGCGAAGCTTTTTGAAGATGTGTTCGGCTGGGAGATTGAGAATATGGCATGGGATTATATTACCAATATATTAAATGTCAACTATTCAAACTATCATTATTAATAGCTTATAAAACTGCGCCGCAAGTTTTTTGCGGCAAACAGCTTAATGACAAAGTCATTAAGCTGAGGGGAACAGGCTCTTGCCTGTTCCCCTTTTAAGCTTTTTATCCAATTATCAAACAATGTCTTTTCCGTTCCCCGTTTCGGTCATTTTAACAACCTTATCATGGATTTCCTCCATACGTTTATCAAGCCCCGCGCCTATCTCGGCGCAAAGAAGAAGCTCACTGTTTATTTCATCGGTTATTGTCACGTTTTTCTTATATCTTATTTTATGTTCAAGGCTTGCCCACCAATCCATAGAAATCGTACGGAATTGTACCTCCACTTTCATAAGCTTTTTCTTATCGTGAAGAAAAATAGGTGTTTCCACAATAAGATGCAAGCTTCGGTAACCGTTAGGTTTTGGAGTGTTTATGTAATCTTTTTTTTCTATAACAGTAATATCGTCCTGCCCCGCAAGGGCATCGGCAAGCATAAAAATATCCGAAGGAAAACCACAAACAACACGTATGCCGGCAATATCATAAATATTTTTTTCAATGTTTTCGACAGTTGGCTCAATGTTTTTACGGTGAAGCTTATTCATAATACTTTCGGGTGTTTTAAGCCTTGTTTTTATAGCTTCAATAGGATTTCTGTCATATTGAAGCGAAAATTCCTCGTTAAGCACGTTAAACTTTGTGGAAACCTCAAGCATTGCGCACCGATAATATGCCATAAGCTCTTTGAACGGAAGAGTTTGTTCTTCTATAAATTCGGCAAAATGCTCATAAAGATTTTTTTCAAGTGCGTTTTTTATTTCCTCATTAAAAATCTGCATATATTTAACCTCTCAGTCACCTTTGCCGAAACAATAACTCTCAATTGTTCGGTAGGTAGGTGACATACATAACGCCTCTTGTGGCTTCTGCATTGTTATAATATGAAAGCTTTATATCACTTCCCGCGTTTTTCCACGCGGTTACAAGAGTATTTTCATCATTTTTATCGGCGGCGTCTTCAAGGTAAGGCGCGCCGTAAACGTCTGTCATCAAGCCCTTCATATTGTTGTATGATTTATCGGTAAGCTTGGTGGTTTTAAGACGATATTCTATTTTATAAAGCTTATCTTCACCGTTAAAATAATAAAGCAAATCGACATTATTGTACGTATTTACCGCAAGCTCAACAATAGGCTGCGTAATGTCCTTATCATAATAGCGCAGGAAGTTTTCATCGTAACCGACAAACTCCGCCTTCTCAATTTTTCTTATTTCAGTTCTTGTCATACCCCATTTTATGTCACGGAGACCTGTTGCTGTCATATCTTTTTTGCCGCAAGAGCAAAAAAGAAGTGTCGGCAGCAGCAGGAAAACCGAAATCAAGATACTTTTTTTCATATTGCAATATCCACCTTTTAAGATAAAACTGTTTAAGTATATATATTATTATACAATATAAAAGACAATATTTCAAGAGCTTTTTTTAATTTCTGTAAAAAAAATGAAATATTATTGAAATATTTAAAAGTCTTTGTCCGTTTAATCTTAAAATATTGATAAAATGCGGAAAAAAAGCGGACAAAAACGCTCTGATTTTATTTTTATATGTGAAAAAATCAGACGGACCGGCTGACATTTTACATTTTGTAAACTTGTTGTAATGTTTCTGTAAAATTAGTTTCACAAAAAAACGGGAAAAAGTTTGTTAAAAATGCACAAATTCATATAGAAGGATATAAGCAAATTATGGCGAATATATATAGCATATAGTATTTTGCTAAAAAATGAGGCAAAAACTTTTACAGAAAGGCGTGATTGTAAAAATGAAAACATACGATAGGCAAAACATAAGAAATATTTGTCTTATAGGTAAAAACAAGGCAGGAAAAACTTCGGTTGCGGAGGCTCTTCTTTTTGCCGCGGGCAAAACTACAAGGCTCGGAAAGGTTGATTCCGGCAACAGTGTCTGCGATTTTGATACCGAAGAAATAAAACGTAAAATGTCCGTAAGGCTTTCAATTGCCTCTTTTGAATATAAAGATAATAAAATGAATATTATCGACGCACCGGGATATTATGATTTTTGGGCGGACAGAATAAGCGCTATGGAGCTTGCAGACAGTGCGCTTGTTGTTATAAGCGGCAAGTCCGGACTTGGAGCAAGCGGCGCGGTTGCGGTTGATAAGGTAAGAGATAAAGGGCTTCCTCTTATGTTCTTTGTCAATAAAATGGACCATGAAACAGCCGATTTTAATAAGGTCGTTGAGGAGCTTAAGGAAAAATACGGAAGCGCTGCCGTTCCCGTAATGCTTCCTATTCAGAATGGCGGTAAGCTTACAGGCTTTGTTGATGTCGCGGAAAGCAAGGCATACAGCCTTGAAGGGGGCGGCAAAAAGGAAATTGATGTTCCCGAAAATATGTACGCCGAGCTTCAGAACACGAAAGCCGAGCTTTGCGAGGCTATTGCCGAAGCAGATGAAGCGCTTCTTGAAAAGTTTTTCTCAGACACACCGTTTACAAAGGAAGATTTTAAAACAGGTATTGCCGAGGCTATAGCCGCCAAAACGCTTATGCCGATTTCGTGCGGCAGCGCATTTGAGAATATTGGTCTTGACAATCTTCTTGAAAGATTACCGGAATATATGCCCGCACCGCCCGAAGCGGATGCTTCGGCGCCGTTTAAAGCGCAGGTGCTTAAAACCGTTATTGACCCGTTTGTAGGTAAGCTTACAATTATGAAGATTCTTTCGGGTACAATCAAAGAAAATTCAACGGTATATAACGCAAACAAAGATGAAAATGAAAAAATCGGTCAGCTTCTTGTTCTTTGCGGAAAAGATAAGGAAGAAATCCCCTCTGCCGTTGCCGGCGATATTTTTGCGGCGGCAAAGCTTTCGGTTACCGGCACGGGTGATACCTTATGCGGCGCAAAAGATGAAGCGCTTCCCGAAATTGTTTTCCCGAAGCCTAATTATCATTTGGCAGTTATTCCCAAAAACAGAGGCGACGAGGATAAAATCAGTGCGGGACTTTCAAAGCTTACCGATGAGGATATGACATTTAAGTTTAAAAACAATCCCGAAACACATCAGCTTGTTATTTCGGGTATGGGTGACCAGCAGCTTGATATTATGATAAGCCGCCTTAAAACCATGGGAACAGAGGTTAATCTTGAAAAGCCCAAGGTTTCGTACCGTGAAACAATAACGCGTCCTCTGACCGCTGAGGGAAAATATAAAAAGCAATCGGGCGGTCACGGTCAGTACGGTCATGTTATTATTGATTTTTCACCCTGTGACAGTGAAGACCTTGTTTTTGAAGAACAGATTTTCGGCGGAAGCGTTCCCAAGAACTTCCATCCCGCAGTTGAAAAGGGCTTAAAGGAAATGATGGAACAGGGAATACGCGCAGGCTATAAGGTTGTCGGCATAAAGGCTGTTCTTAAAGACGGTTCATATCATGAGGTTGATTCGTCCGAAATGTCCTTTAAAATGGCGGCTCATGTTGCCTTTAAGGAGCTTGAAAAGGCTTCTCCCGTACTTCTTGAACCGATAGGTCATCTTGAGGTACTTGTACCGGATGAATTTACGGGTGATATAATGGGCGATATTACAAAACGCCGCGGCAGGGTTATAGGTATGGAACCGGGAAAGATAACCGCAGAGGTACCCGAAGCAAATATGGATTCATATGCTATTGACCTTCGCGCAATTACAAGAGGTCAGGGCGAATTCACCTTTGACTTTGAAAGGTATGAACAGGTACCCGAATCTGTTGCCGAGCAGGTTATAAACAGTGCAAAAGAATAAATTTTTTTGGGGGGATATAGATAAATGCCGGGAAAAATTATTACAATCGGCAGACAGTTTGGCAGCGGCGGAAGAAATATCGCGAAAAGTCTTGCCGAACAGCTTGGCATAAAATATTATGATAAAGAGCTTATAACTATGTCTGCAAAAGAAAGCGGCATCAGCCCTGAAATATTTGAAAAGGTTGATGAGGCTGCGGCTAACAGTCTGTTGTATTCCATGGTTATAGGTATGTATGGCGCGACAAGCCGCATGACTGATTACGGTGAAATTTCAATAAACGACAAGATTTTTAAAGTTCAGACGGAAATCATTAAAAGGCTTGCTGACGAAGGTCCGTGTGTGATAGTCGGAAGGTGCGCGGATTATATTTTGAGAGAACGTACCGATTTGCTTAACGTGTTTATTTACAGCGATACCGAAAAAAGGATTGAGAGAGCCGTAAATGAATATGGAATACAATCAAAAAATATTAAAGAGTTTATTTTAAAGAGTGATAAAAAACGCTCAAACTACTATAATTTTTATACCGGCAAACGCTGGGGAGCCTCATGTAATTACCATCTTTGCCTCGACAGCGGAGTTTTCGGAATAGACGGAAGTGTCAGTATTATAGAAAAAGCACTGAATTGTATAACATAATTACTCCCCCGCCTATAGAGAACTGCACCATTTTGTGCGGACAGCACAAAAACCCCCCTATGGTAGTTAAATATTAAGTTTAGGCAACGAACTGACTTCGGTATTCCATCGGAGTCAGTTTTGTTTTTAACTGAATTCGTTGGTAGTTGTAGAAGTAAATATATTCATCTATGAGGAGACGGGCATCTTCATAGGTTTTGAGCTTTTGCCGATAAATACATTCCGTCTTGAGAATTGAAAAGAAATTTTCCGCCAAAGCATTGTCATAAGGGTTTGCACGTCTTGACATTGACGGCGTAATGTTGTATAATTGTGTTAGCTTAAAGTACGCTTGGGAAGTATACTGAAAGCCTTGGTCGCTGTGGAGCTGTAACTCTGCGGTGACCTTCTCTTTTCTCTTGGCAGCTCGGATCGTTTGCAAAACAAGATTGATATTTTGTTCTGTGCCGGTTTTGTAAGCCACAATGCTGTTGTCATACAAATCTCTGATCATCGAAAGATACAATACGCCTTGACTTGTGTGAATATACGAAATATCCGTTACCCATTTTTGATTCGGTCTGTCTGCACGGAAATCTCTGTTAAGCAAGTTTGGATATTTATGCAGCGCCTGACTGTAATTACGATACTTCTTTCGTCTGACAACAGAGAGAAGATTGTATTTCTGCATGATTCTCAATATTGTTTTGGGATTGCGGTAAATATCCCTGTTTTCAAGCCATATATGCACTCTGCGATATCCGTATGTCTGATGACTCTCCTTCTGGCATTCCCGAATGAGATCTGCCAACTGCAAATCCCGATCCGGAATGGACATACGGGATACAAAGCCATAATATCCGCTTCGTGACACCTTCAAGAAACGGCACATTTCGCTGATCGGGTATTTGTCTTTGTGACGGTAGATCACTCTGTACTTTACGCTCGTTCTCACTTCCTTTCGGTGAGCGAGAGAAAATCCCGCATTAATTCATTTTCCATTTCAAGTGACTTTATCTTGGCATCCTTGCGAGCAAGGATGTATTTTAGTTCAGCGACCTTATCCTGTTCACTGACAACATAATCTTTGGGCGGTCTGCCTTTTCGCTTTAATGCAATTCCTGCTTCTAACTTTCGCTCGTTTCGGTTATGTCGTCTGATTAAACCTTTTACTTGCTCTAATTCAAAGCCAAACTTATTGGCAATTTCTCGATTGGTTAATCCTTTTCCTTTTAGTTCATAAATCTCTTTTTCATATTCTTTGATATGTCGGTAACTTCTTGGCATACGAAATCCCCCTCTATGGTAGTTGTTTATATTCTACCATAAAGGGGGCGTTTTGTCTATTGTCCTTTTTTTACGGACTTGTGCA
>CACZTG010000029.1 GCA_902783995.1 uncultured Ruminococcus sp.
AACTTCGATGCCTCTTTAGAGGCACGCCAGTATTAACCCCTTTTAGGGGTTGAGCAAGCCACCGGTTCAACCGGTGGTTTTGACTATTTCAAAAAAGCTACAAATTATAAACTTGACAAGGAAACAAAACAGAGTTATAATGCTAAAAGGAATACTGTTCATAGGAGGCTTTTGCCATGAGGACACTTCATTATAAAACGGAGCTTTGCGTAATCGGAGGCGGAATGGCGGGCCTATGCTGCGCGATAGCCGCGGCAAGGCACGGAGTAAAAACCGTGCTGATAAACGACCGTCATGTTCTGGGCGGCAACGCTTCGGAGGAAATCCGAATGCAAATTTCGGGCGCAAAGGGCAAGGATAACCGTGAAACGGGAATTTTGGAGGAAATTGTGCTTGAAAATCATTATCAAAACACGGGGCTTAAATTTCCTATATGGAGCAGTGTTCTTTATGAAAAAGCGAAAGCGGAAGAAAATATCACCCTTCTGCTCGGCACAAGCTGCCTTGACGCCGATATGGACGGCAGCCGCATTAAAAAAATAAAAGCGTGGCAGTCAAACGCCGAAACCTTTCACGAGGTTGAAGCGGAATATTTTGCCGATTGTTCGGGCGATTCTGTTCTTGCCGAGCTTACAGGCGCGGAGTTTATGTACGGCAGAGAAGCAAAATCCGATTTTAACGAAACGATTGCTCCCGATAAGGCGGACAAAAAAACAATGGGCTCAAGCTGCCTTTTTGAAATTCGCGAGACCGACCATAAGGTGGAATTTACGCCGCCTTCATGGGCGCATAAATATGAAAAAGACGAGGATTTACCATATAAAGACCAGGACAAAAACACAAATTTCTGGTGGATTGAAACAGGCGGTGACGGCGATTGCCTTTATGATGTTGATAATCACCGTGACGACCTTTTAAAAATTTGTTACGGCGTTTTTGACCATATGAAAAATTACGGCGACCACGGGCTTGATAACTGGGAGCTTGATTGGATAGGCTTTTTACCCGGAAAGCGTGAAACAAGGAGATATAAAGGCAAATATATCGTAACACAGAATGATGTTGAAGCGGAAGGACGTTTTCCCGATATTGTCGCTTACGGCGGCTGGCCGATGGACGACCATTTTCCGGAGGGCTTTTATTACAGCAAAGGCTATCAGACAATATTTCATCCGGCGCCAAGTCCCTGGGGACTGCCGCTCAGGTGTCTGATATCAAATAATATTGATAACCTTGTTTTTGCCGGAAGAAACATAAGCGTAACACACGCGGCGCTCTCGTCAAGCCGTGTTATGGCAACCTGCGCAATGCTCGGTCAGGCGCTCGGAACGGCTGTCGCGGAGGCAATAAGTGAAAAACGGCACATTTCGGAGATTGATGTACATAAGCTTCAGCAAACGCTTATGGAGGACGATTGTTATATTCCGTGGCACGAAAGAAAGCTGCCGCCGCTTACTTTAAAAGCGAAATGCTCGGCGGAAATTGTCAGAAACGGCAAAGAAAGAGCGGAAGAAAACTGCTGGATTGGGAAAAAGGGTGATGTTATAGAATATGATTTGGGCAAGGACTCCTTTGTTTCGGAAATAAGGCTTGTTTTTGACAGCGACTTAAACCGTGGGTATCATAATATGCCGACAAGGTTTTATCTTAACGAAAGCAGATATAAAATGCCCGCCGCTCTCATAAAGGCTTATCGCATTGAAGCGGAGGACGAAAACGGAAATGTGCGGGACATAACCGTTTCGGATAACCGTAAAAGGTTTGTACGCCACAAAACGGATTTTAAAGCCTGTAAGATAAGACTTATTCCGCTTGAAACTTACGGAAACGATGAAATGAGAGTTTTTGACTTTGAAGTAAAATAAAAGAGAGGAAGCTTTTGAAATGATTAATTCACCCGAAAAAGAAAAATATTTTTCGCAGAAAAGAAGTGATGTTGCCGGAAGCCCGACAGACGAAAAAACCTATATATATCTGCTCGAAAAAGACCGTATGATGGTCAGAGAAACACATATTGATTCGGGCAAGGGCGGTGAGCCTGTACAGATTTTGCAGTTTACCGACACGCACCTTAACCGAATGAGCGAGCGTGATTATGAGGAGAAAAACCCCGTGGTTATGAGCACAAGGCAGTTCCGTATGGCTTTCAGAAATGAAAGCACTGTGCAAAACTTTAAAAATGCCATGAAGCTTGTGCCGTTTTTTGATAAGACGGTTATAACGGGTGATATTCTGGATTATCTCACCTGGGGAACAGTTGACCTTGTTAAAGAGCTTATAACCGACAAGAGCATTATAATGACTGTCGGCGGACACGATTATACAAGAAAAATGGAAGGGCTTATTCCCGATAACGATTCTGATGAAAGCAGGCTTGATATACTTAAAACCTTCTGGAATAACGACCTTTTCTATCATTCGGAAATTCTTGGCGATAAAGCGCTGATTGTAGCGCTGTTTGATAACGGTAAATATTTTGATTTTCAGATTGAAAAATTTAAAAAAGACCTTGAAAAAGCAAGAAAAGAAGGCCTTGTTATTCTTATTTTTCAGCATGAGCAGCTTTGTACATATAACCCTGCCGAAACGGCGGTTTTGCCGTTCAGACCGAATACAAAACACCCTGCGGACGATTTCAGCGCAGATTTCACCTGCAACGGCGAAAGTGACGAAACTTCGCTTGAAATGTATAGGCTTATAACCGAAAACGCGGATATTGTAAAGGGCATTTTCTGCGGACATCATCACGGTGATTATTATACGGAAATAATCGCTTCATATAAAGATGAAAACGGAAACAAGGTCAATACGGTTATACCGCAGTATATTTTAACGGGAAATATGTATGACGAAGGACACGTAAGAATTATAACGGTATATTAATGAAACCGTGACAAAATAGGGGCGGCAAACTGCCGCCCCAGACTGATGACAAAGTCATCAGTCTGAGCAGAGGCTGAAAAACGAAGGTATATTTCGTCCTTTAAATCTCGCCTTAGTACAAAGGT
>CACZTG010000030.1 GCA_902783995.1 uncultured Ruminococcus sp.
AATAGGCAGTTCTGCATTTAGAGGCTGCAATAGCCTTGCGGATGACAACGGTTTTATAATAGTTAGAAATGTATTATACGGATATTGCGGAGACAAAAATATTATCAGAGTTCCAGATGGTGTTACAGAAATTAGCGATTATGCTTTTACCGGTAGCACGAATATTATAAATGTTATAATTCCGGAGGGTATAACAAAAGTAGGCAATTGCATCCTTCATTTGTCACCCCATTTAACGATGATTACTATTCCGAGAAGCGTTACAGAAATAGATTGTTTTCGTGGTTATCATTTTCTTCGTCGGAGGATTGTTATTTGTGCACCGGAAAGCAGTTTTGCAGAAAACTATGCTAAAGAGCATGGTTATAAATATAGACTTCAAAAAACAAATTTCGAAGATATGCCGATAGAAGAATTAGATTTGAGTGTCCGTGCTTATAATTGTCTTAAAAATGCAGGATTTATTATGGTTTCGGATTTAATGCAGTTTACTGAAGACGAGATGATAAATGTAAAAAACTTGGGAAGAAAAAGCGTGGAAGAAATTTCTGAAAAATTAGCAGCTTTGGGGTTGAGTTATTACGAGGAATAACACATGAATACAGATGGCAGTTAATATTTTGAGTATTTGCATATATAGTCGGTAGAAAAATTAAGAAAATGAAAGAGCGAAAACGTATGGTAAATTCTTTATTATTGTGACACGGGCACGCCAGACTGTCGAATAAGCAAGATTGTTGACGCTTGCTTCGAGGCTACACCTCATCCGAGCGGCTTTGCCGCCCACCTTCCCCTCAAGGGGAAGGCTTTCATGGTGCGATTTCCAAAAGGCTTCCCCACGGGGAGGCTCCGCCGTCAGGCGGTGGTGAGGTGTTTAAAACCACAAACCAAATACTTATTCGATAGTCTGACGTCAACCTGTTCCTATGACACATTATTATATTGAAAGCAGGTGAATCATATGAAAAAAAGAACATATATAATCATTATCCTTTTGATAACGGCAATTATCCTTATTCCGCGTATTTATCAGGCTTATATTAAACAAAAAGAAACCGATACGGCATATAACTATGCGGTAACCCTGCTCCGGAATAACGCTTATAACGCCGCTCTCGCCGAGCTTGAAAAGGCAAGTCCTCAAATAACCGAGATGGAAGATTTTGAAAAAAAGATAAAAGATTATAACGCGGAAAACGCATACAAAAACACCGTTTTTCTCTATGCTTATGCCCTTGCGCATATAAACTATGATGACGGCGGAGAAATGTCTGATACAAAGGAGTATTTAGAGCTTATCCCTGATGATTACAGCGGTGAATTAAGTAAAGAAATCAGTATTTTCAAGACAAAATTCAAAACCGAATATGATGAGTATCTTGCGGAAAAAGCCCGCAAAGCCGAAGAAATAAGAAAAAAAGCTGCGAAAAAAGACATACCGCAGAAAAATATGAATGAAACGCCTGTTTCGGATACTTCTTCTCCCCCTGAAAAAGAAACCGTAAATGACAGCGGCGATACGCTTAAAATGCACAGTGACAACATCCATTCTGCAACAAAATACAGCAGCAGTAACAGCTCCGGCAGTGTCAGCCGTAACAACGGTAACAATAATTCGTCTTCAAGAAAAACCAAAGTATATAATGGTGACGACTATGATGTCAAAGATTATTATGATGCGGAAGATTTCTATGATGACCATTATGATGATTTTTACGACTATGAGGAAGCGGAGGATTATTATAACGAGCATGGTATGTGGTAACGGAAAGAATGTGAAAATTTATGTTTGATAATGATGACTTTGAATAGTAATACGACAGCCGGCAAGACTGATTTTTGCCGAAAAAGGCAGTATATGAAAAAGGGACTGTTATAAAACGAAATTGTTTTAATACAGTCCCTTTTACCGTTTATTGAAGCCCGATATTATTCTGCCGAAAAACTGTCCTTACCAACGCCGCAAAGAGGACATTCAAAATCTTCGGGTAAATCCTCCCACTTTGTTCCGGGCGCAATGCCGTTTTCGGGCGAGCCTGCTTCTTCATCATAAACCCAGCCGCATACATCGCATACGTATTTCATTTGTTTCACCTCCGTCTCTTTAATTATTTTCGGTAAAAAAATCACTTTTGTAAAACAAAATCCGATTTCGGGTGTTTACAAAGAGGACAAACCCAGTCATCGGGAAGCTTTTCAAAAGGCACGCCTTCGGCTTCCTCATCGTAAATATAGCCGCAGATTTTACATACCCATACCTTACCTGCCGATTCCTTTATCTGAGGCTTTGGTTTAATATGCTCAAAGTAGTAAGAATATGTTACGGAAGGAGCGTTTGAAAGCACGTCGCTTTCGGTAACCTCGGCAATAAACAGGGTATGCGTGCCAAGGTCCTCCGTTTTTACAACTTTTGCCGAAATAAACGCGTTTGTGTATTTTGGTATGTAATAGATACCGTTTTCGCTTCGCAAAAGCGCATCGTTTTTCTCAAATTTATTTACATCTCTGCCGCTTTTAAAGCCGAAATGCTCAAATACACGGAACGGAACGTCTTCTGTCAGAACGGAAACGTTAAATAAGCCTGTGTTAATAATCATATCGTGAGTATAATTTTTCTTATTGACAGCGATGGAAATTCTTGTTGGATTTTCCGCAACCTGCATAACCGTGTTGATTATACAGCCGTTATCCTTGCTGCCGTCTTTTGCCGTAAGCACAAACAGCCCATAGCTGAGCTTTTGAAAAGCAACTGTATTTATAACGCCCGAAGCGGCAGAAGCGGTATCGTCATTTTTATGTATATCACCATAAACCGCATTAACAAGCGCTTCGATTTTTTGAAGCCCGTCGCTTTTAAGGCTTGATTTTATAGTAACCCCTTCTTCAAGGAAGGTCGTATTTTTAAGACCTGACAACAGCTCCTTCATAAGCTTGCCGCTTGTAGGCGCCCATGAGCCGTTTTCAATAAAAGCTATTGTACGGTTTCCGAGGTTATGCGCCGCAAGGTCATGAAGAAAATCCTCCATTTTTACGAAAATTCCCGCGTTATACGTGGTTGACGCAAAAATAAGATGACTGTATTTAAAGCAGGAGGCAATAATTTCGGAAGCGTGAGTTACGGAAACGTCAAACATAACGGTTTTTATTCCCTTTTCGCGCAGTTTTGAAGAAACAATTTCTGCCGCGGTTTCGGTGTTTCCGTAAACGGAAGCATATGCGATAACAACGCCGGTTTCTTCGGGTGAATATGTACTCCATTTCACGTATTTTGCGATAAAGTCACTGATGTGCTTTCTCCATACAAAGCCGTGAAGCGGACAAATCGTTTCGATTTCAAGCGCAGCCGCTTTTTTCAGCACAGCCTGAACCTGAACGCCGTATTTGCCGACGATGTTTGTATAATAACGCCTTGCTTCGGGCATATAATCGGCAAAAAAATCAACCTCATCGGCAAAAACCGCACCGTTAAGCGCGCCGAAAGTGCCGAATGCGTCAGCCGAAAACAGAGTTTTGGAGGTTATGTCATATGTCATCATAACTTCAGGCCAATGAACCATAGGCGCCATAACAAAGGTAAGCTCATGAGAGCCTGCTTTTAAAGTGTCGCCCTCTTTAACTATTATAAAATCCGATTTAACGTCAAAAAACTGTGACATCATTTTGGAGGTTTTATCGCTGCAAACAATTTTCGTGTCAGGATAAGTTTTAAGGAGCTGTTCAAGAGTCGCCGAATGGTCCGGCTCCATGTGGTGAACAACAATATAATCAAGCCCGTCATCTCCGAGAGCATGGGCAACATTTTCAAAAAACACTTTTCCGACAGCCTTGTCAACCGTGTCGAAAAGGACACTTACGCCTTCGCTTTTTAAAAGGTAGGAATTATAAGAAACACCTTTATTAAGCGGATAAACGCCTTCAAACAAAGATATGCGGCGGTCATTTGCGCCAACCCAGGTAAGGTCGTCGCTGATTTTTTTTGTACAGTGCATTATTTTCAGTCCTTTCAGTTAATATATGTTATTTCAATAAAAAGCTTAAAGCTTTTGCCCGAGTTTTACCGAAGGAAGCGCGTTAAGAGTAAGCTCCGCTTTTTTGCCGTTTAAAAACTCGTGATATCCTGCGCAGGCAATCATAGCGGCATTGTCGGTGCAAAGCACGGGTTCGGGATAGTAAAGCTTAAAGCCTTCTTTTTCGGCTTCTTTCGTCATTTTTTCGCGTAAACGTGTGTTTGAAGCAACTCCTCCGGCAAGACAAACGGTGTTTACGTTTTTCTGTTTGGCAGCAGCGATTGTATTGCCTACAAGTATATCGGTGACAGCCTCCTGAAATGAAGCGGCAATATCGGCACGACAAATTTTTTCACCTTTTTGCTCCGCATTATGCACATAATTCATAACGGCGGTTTTTACGCCGCTGAAGCTGAAATCAAAACAATCTTCAAACCGTACCCTCGGAAACTTAACCGCTTTACCGTTACCTTCTTTTGAAAGCTTATCAATCTCAGGTCCTCCCGGATAGCCCAGACCAAGCACACGGGCAATTTTATCGTATGCTTCACCTGCGGCGTCGTCACGTGTCCTGCCAAGAATTTCAAAATTCAGATAATCATTGGCGCAAACTATATGACTGTGACCGCCGGACGCGACAAGGCAAATGAAGGGCGGCTTAAGCTCTTTATGCGCAAGGTAATTTGCCGCGATATGTCCTTCAATATGATGTACGGGCACAAGCGGTAAACCTGCGGCGTACGCAAGCGATTTAGCGAAAGAGACACCGACCAGAAGAGCGCCGATAAGTCCCGGACCTGCCGTAACCGCAATAGCCGAAATGTCAGAGAGCTTGATATCTGCTGTGCGCAGAGCCTTTTCGGTAACGGTATAAATAGCTTCGGTATGCTTTCTGGAAGCAATTTCCGGCACTACGCCGCCGTAGTAAGAGTGTATATCAATTTGCGATGCGATAATGTTTGAAAGTATGTCCTTGCCGTCCGCCACGACAGCCGCGGCGGTTTCATCGCAGGAGCTTTCGATTCCGAGAATAAGTTTTTTCATGTTGATAATTATGCCTTTCCGTAAAAACCAAAAATAACCTTTAATTAATTATAGCACCTTTTTTATTTAAAGTCAATTGTTTGAAAACGTATTTTAAAACTTTTAAATGCAAAATCAAAAGATTTTTCGGTATTTTTTTATATTTTTCGGCATAATAATATCATACAACAATAAAAAAAGTGAGGTAAAATTTTATGTGGCAAAAAATAAAACCCTATGTAATTTCTGTTTTAATTGCGCTTGGCGTAGGCGGGCTGGCGGCGTTTATCACGTCGGGAAATATGGATTTGTATGACAATATCGTAAAACCGCCGCTTGCTCCGCCGTCGTGGCTTTTTCCGGTGGCATGGACAATTCTTTATGTGCTTATGGGTGTGGGCAGCGCGATTATTTACACAATGCGCTGCCAGGCTAATCCGGCGCTTCGCTCCGGCGCGCTCCGAATTTACGCTCTTAACCTGATTGTAAATTTTTTCTGGAGCATAATTTTCTTTAATTTACGAGCTTTTCTTTTCGCGTTTATTTGGATTATGCTTTTATGGTTTATAATTATTCTTATGATTTTAAGTTTTAAAAAAGTCAACAAAACCGCAGCGTATCTTCAGATTCCTTATCTTCTGTGGGTTACATTCGCGGCGTATCTTAACTTTATGATTTATATTCTTAATTAATTTGAGCTCTGCACGGTTTTGCTTAACGTAAAAACGGAGCCGTGGCAAAATGATTTCATTTTGCCACGGCTCCGCGAAACTATGCTGTAACAATTTTGCTTGCATCTTGAAGACCGAGATATTCAATCGCTTCCTCACGCATTTTATATTTGAGGATTTTTCCCGCCGCGTTCATCGGGAACGAATCAACAAAACGAATATATTTCGGAACTTTGTGTTTCGCAATGTGGGACACAATAAATTCACGGAGGACTTCCTCGGTAAGCTCGCTGCCCGCCTTTGGTATAACGCACGCCATCGCTTCTTCGCCGTACTGCTTGTCGGGCACGCCTATAACCTGAACATCACTGACATCGGGGTGAGTATAAATGAAATCCTCAATTTCTTTCGGATAAAGATTTTCTCCGCCCCTTATAATCATATCTTTAATTCTGCCCGTAATTTTAAAATATCCTTCCGGAGTGCGTCTTGCGATATCACCCGAATGAAGCCATCCGTCCTCATCAATCGCGGCTGCGGTTGCGGCAGGCATTTTATAATAGCCCTTCATAATGTTATAGCCTCTCGCTACAAACTCGCCGTCAACGTTATCGGGAAGTTCCTCATTTGTTTCGGGGTCAACAATTTTACATTCAACGCCGAAAATGGGACCGCCGACCGTATTTACACGTGTTTCTATCGAATCAGTGGTTTTGCTCATTGTCGTTGCCGGTGAAGCTTCCGTCTGACCGTAGGTTATGCATATTTCGGGCATATGCATTTTTTCAATTACTTCTCTCATTGTCTGTATGGGACAAGGTGAGCCTGCCATAATGCCTGTACGCATACTTGAAAAATCAGTCTTTGCAAAATCCTCATGACCGAGCATGGCGATAAACATAGTCGGCACGCCGTGAAAGCAGGTTATCTTTTCTCTGTTTATACAGTCAAGGCTTTTTCGGGGTGAAAACGCGGGTATAGGGGACATGGTAACGCCGTGCGTCATTGAAGCCGTCATTGCGAGTACCATACCGAAACAGTGGAACATAGGAACCTGAATCATCATTCTGTCCGCTGTGGAAAGGTCCATACAATCTCCTATTGCCTTTCCGTTGTTTACAACATTATAATGCGTAAGCATAACACCCTTCGGAAAACCTGTCGTTCCCGATGTGTATTGCATATTGCATACATCGTGCTTATTGACGGCGGCACTGCGGCGGTAAACATCTTCAACCGGAGTGTCTGCCGAGCGCGCTACCGCTTCTTCCCATGTGATTCCTCCCGGCATTTCGCAGTCAACCGTAATTATGTTGCGCAGGAACGGAAGCTTTTTGGAATGAAGCGGCTGTCCTTTCGGAAGTGATTTAAGCTCCGGACAAAGCTCCTGCATAATTTCTATATAATTGCTTGTTTTGTAGCCGTCAATCATAACAAGCGTATGCGTATCGGACTGTTTAAGCAGATATTCGGCTTCGTAAACCTTATATGCCGTATTTACGGTAACAAGCACGGCGCCGATTTTTGTGGTCGCCCAAAAGGTTATGTACCACGCAGGAACATTTGTCGCCCATATAGCGACATGGTCGCCGGGACGGACGCCGAGAGATATAAGCGAACGCGCGAAAGTATCGACATCGTCACGGAACTGCGCATATGTTCTTGTATAATCAAGCGTTGTATATCTGAAACAATATTGGTCGGGAAACTCCTCAACCATTCTGTCAAGCACCTGAGGAAACGTAAGGTCAATTATGGTTTCTTTCGGCCAGACATATTTTCCTGTACCTCTGAGATTATCGTAAAGCCTGCTTCCGTGAACCGAACCGCCGCAGTATTCCGACATAAATTCAATAAATTTCGGGAAAATTATACCGGCGTCACAAAGGTCGGGTGCCCAGCGCTTAACCCATTCAAGCGTAATATACCCTTCATAGTTTATTGAACGAAGCGCAAACATTATATCATGAAGCGGCAAATCGCCCTCTCCGGGAATCTTATAAATAAGCTCGCCGCCGTCCATTACGGAGTCCTTCACGTGGACGTGTTTTATGTAAGCGCCAAGGTTTGTAAGCGTGGTTTCGGGGCTTTCTCCAAAAAATCTGTAAGGGTGGTGAACATCCCAAAGCGCCGCAACGTTATCACTCGCGATTTCGCTGAGAAGCGCCGCGAGCCTTGCGCTGTCGGCATAAACGCCGTTTGTTTCGACAAGCAGTGTAATACCGCTTTCTTCAGCAAAAGGCACAAGCTCTTTAAGTCTTGATACGGTAGCCCTGTCATCAACCTCTCCGTCCGGAGCGGCTTTAAGGTCACCTAAAATACGGATATATTTTGCTCCGACACCTTTCGCAACTTTTATATAATTTAATATTTCGCTTTTTGTTTCCTGCCATTCATTTTCAAATTTAATGCAACCGCCTGTCGATAAACAAGGAATTTCGATTTTTAGCTTTAGTAGCTTTTCGGCAGTTTGCTCATATTTATCGGGAGCAAACGGTGAAGAGGTTTCATCCTCTTTAATGTGACGTACTTCAATGCCGTCAAAGCCAAGGTCCTTCGCCATGGAGAAAATGTCTTTCCAGTCATAGTTCGGACAGCAAAGTGTTGAAAATGCTAATTTCATTTTCT
>CACZTG010000031.1 GCA_902783995.1 uncultured Ruminococcus sp.
TAAGTCAGGCGCAAATTGATGATTGCAAATACGGCAGAGGTATTTTTGATTACCGAATTTATCTTTGCCATATTTATAAAGTGAATGGGAGTTGCATTTTGGGCAACAAATTGGTATAATATTATCCATGAGATCTTGATCTCCTTTCTCTGATTTTCAGGGAGGTATAGGTTTTAGGGATAAAACTATTATACCATAAGGAGTTCAATGTCTCAACTTTCATTTAACTTAACAAAACGTGTTAGCATTAAAGGAGGTTTTTCTATGAATAATTTGTATAATAATATTTGCTGCGTTGCCGACAGAGTGGTAAACAGTAATGATCCACAGGATGGAGATATAAATATTCATAAATTCGACTGGGTGGAGGGAGTAGGACTGTATGGTATTAACCGGGCATGGGAAACCATACGGAAACCCGAATACAAAGAATTTTTAGAAGCATGGATAAAAGAGCATAGAAATGAGGCACTTGAGCTGAAAACAGTCAATTCAACCGCCCCATTTATGACTATACTGGATTTTGCGGGTGACAAAGAAATAGAATTATGCCGGACATGTGCGGATTATATTTTGGAGGAGGCGCCACGAACGCAGTGCGGCGGTCTTGAGCATACAGTGACAAATTTTGTAAGCTTCAAAGAACAAATATGGGCAGATACACTTTTTATGGTTTGTATCTTTCTGGCAAAACTCGGAAAATATACAAGTGATGAAAAATATACAAATGAAGCAATACGCCAATTGAGGCTTCATTATAAATATCTTAGAGATGACGATACAGGACTGTTTTATCACGGTTGGCACTGCACAAATAAAAATCATCTGTCAGGAGCAAGATGGGGAAGGGCAAATGCGTGGATAACCGTCTCAACAGTGGAAATGTTAGAGCTTTTGCCACCTGATTTTGACGGGAAAAGCGAAATTCTGGAGGCTTTAAGAGCACAGGTTTCGGCATATGCGCGTTATCAGCGGAATGACGGTTTGTTTTATACTGTGCTTGACAGGCCCGACGGGTATGCTGAAACATCTGCAACCGCAGGGATAGCATACGGGATTTTTAGAGGCGTGAAAAATAAATATCTGGGTGATGAAACGCTGAAAACGGCGGAACGTGCGGCAAGAGCGGTGATTGGCAGAATTGACAAGACCGGAAATGTACTCGGCGTATCAGGCGGAACGCCGATTATGCCATCAATTGAAGATTATCATAAAATTGAAATCAGACCACGCCTTTACGGACAGGCACTTGCACTTTTGATGCTTTGTGAAATGTACAAGGAGGAAAGAAAAATATGAGACAAAACACTGGCGGACAGCAGACGCTGAAAACGCGGCAAGGCAGTAGGCTAAGCAAAAATATTTACTGGAAACAAAGGTATCTTCTTTTGTTGCTTACACCGGCTATAGTATATTACATAATTTTTCACTATATACCAATGTATGGCGTTATTATAGCATTTAAAGACTATAAATTTTCAACAGGCATACTTGGAAGCGATTGGGTGGGTCTGGAGCATTTCAGACGTCTTTTCGGAATGGAAAGCTTTTGGCAGGTGTTCCGCAATACAATTATAATCGGGATAGAAAAATTTTTATGGGGTTTTCCGGCTCCGATTATTTTTGCTCTGTTTCTTAATGAACTTGAACATATAAAATTTAAGAAAACCGTTCAGACTATAAGCTATTTGCCACATTTTGTGTCATGGGTAGTGCTTGGCGGTATATTAATGCAGCTTCTTTCACCATCGACGGGACCTGTTAATATGATTATAAGGTGGTTGGGGTTTGAGCCAATATATTTTATGGCGGATCCGAAATGGTTCAGAACAGTTCTTGTTGTATCACATGTATGGAAAAGTATAGGCTGGGGTTCAATTGTTTATATTGCAGCCTTGACAGGTGTTGACCAGGAAATTTATGAGGCAGCTATGATTGACGGAGCCAACAGATTTCAAAGAATGATTAAAATTACTATCCCTGAAATCATGCCGGTTATAACCATAATGCTTATCATGGCGGTAGGACATTTGATTAATGATGATTTTGACCAGGTATTTAATCTTTATAATTCCGCTGTATATAGTGTCGGAGACGTAATAAGTACCTATACATACAGAGTAGGTCTTGTAGATATGGAATACAGCTTTGCAACGGCTGTAGGCTTATTTAAGAATATTATATCAATAATTTTGGTTGTCGGCGCCAATAAGGTTTGCAGGCGTATTAACGAATATGGTATATGGTAAGGAGGACGCAGACGCATATGTATAATAGTCAGAAAACACTAAGCGGCAGTGTGTTTAATATATTTAATATTATAGGTTTCATTTTTATATGTGCCATTACGGTATATCCGTTTTATTATTTGCTAACAATGTCTCTTACCAGTGGAGACGTACCGCTGACACAGCTTTATCTTATTCCCCCGAAGCTCAGTCTTGAAAGTTATCAGAAAGTGCTTGGCGATTCGGATATTAAAAGAGGGTTTATAAATACAATTGTAAGGACGGTACTTGGGACAGGTATTTCTTTGTTCGGTGTGATTTGCACGGCATATCCGCTTTCAAAAAAATATCTGGTGCACAGAAAAATTTTTACCACATTTATAATTGTGACTATGTTTGTAAGCGGAGGAACGATACCGTCGTATCTGCTTGTGAAAAATATAGGACTGATGGACAGTATGTGGGCACTTGTGCTGCCATCCTCAATCAGTGCCTACAATGTTATCATAACAAGGAATTTCTTTATGGGCATACCCGAAAGTATTGAGGAATCCGCCAAAATAGACGGAGCAAACGATATAGAAATTCTTTTCAGGATAATTATACCGATTTCACTTCCGATTATTGCAACAATAACGCTTTGGGTGGCAGTTGCACACTGGAATGCATGGTTTGACAGTCTGATTTATATAACAACCGCAAAAAAGCAGGTGTTGCAGGTTATCATGCGGCGTATCGTACTGGAAGGAACACGTGATATGATGAATCCCGATGCAAGCGAGGAAGCTATGCATATTAATACCGAAACTATCAAAGCGGCAACTATAATGGTGACAACCATACCTATTCTTGTGGTATATCCCTTTATTCAGAAATATTTTGTAAAAGGTGTAATGGTAGGTTCCATAAAAGGATAAGTCAGTCAAAAAATAACTGATTTGCAGTTTAGTAAAATATGTACAAAAAAGTATATTGCGTTTCGCATAGGAGGAGGATGGGATTTATGCGTTTCTACAAGCGGTTTAATACAATTTTATTTAAATTGTCTGCCTCTTATGTAATTATTATTGTATTCAGTGTTTTTCTTACAGGTGCACTGGCAGGTGTGGGATTAAAGAGGTATTCCGATAAGCAGATAATTTCGACCAATGAGATTATTTTGAGCGATATGCGCGACTTTATTGATAAGGATATATTAATAAAATCCGATCAGGTATATCAAAGACTTGTTATGGAAAATATGGAGAGCAGCCTTTTTGCAAAAATGGTCGTGAAGGATGAAATTACAGACTATAAAGAAATGAATAATTTTAAAAAATTGCTTTCTGAGCAACAGGTCTTAAATTCCGAATGGATGTCGAACATGGTCGTGTATTTTGTAGAACCCGACCTAGTTATTAGCTCCGGAGGAATTTTGTATCAGAAGGGAGAATCGGAAAACAGACGTCCCGAATGGCTTCGCGATATGCTTTACGGAAGTCCGGGCTTTGCATATTATCCAACAAAGAGCTACGGTGCAAGCGATTATATGGGAATAGAAAATATATTTATGCTGATTCGTCAGTATCCGATAAATGCCTCAGATGGAGAAGTAAAAGCATATATAATATTCGGTGTCAAGGAAAGCGCAGTACGGAAAATTTTGCATAAAGCAGCATCTGAGCCGGAACAGAATGCTCTGCTTATTATAGATGAGCAGGGGAATGTTATAAGCGCTTCCGAAAACTTTCCGGAATATGATGAAATGCAGGATCCGTCGTATTGGAGAAAATTTAGCGAAGAAGCAGCAAAGCTTAACAGTGAGTCGGGAAATATAAAAAGAAAAGTAGGCAATGTTAAGTATGTATTTTCGTACCATAATATAGATAAATATAAATGGAAAATGGTTAATATAGTACCTGAAAAACAGATGTTTAAGGGAACACAATATCTTTTGCTGATTATGGTGCTGGTATGCCTTCTGGCAATAACTCTGGGCGTGTTTATATCTAATTTTTTCACAAGAAGTATTTACGCTCCGGTTCAAAGCATTGTAAACAGCGCCCTCAAAACCATCGGCAGTAAGTTAGATGCGGAAATTGATGAGCGTGCGACTATTAACAGGGCGATAGAACGTATGGAAGATTACAAAAATACTTTAAATGCCAACTGGCTTCTTATTAAGGATAATATGGTTCAGGGGTTGATTAACGACAAAATACATAGTCGTGAGGAAATCAACAGAGTTTTGAGGTTTTATGGCAATACGTTTGACGGAAATCAGTTTACGGCAGTGTTGTTTACTATTAACCATTCTTTGCTTGATAAACTTACCGTTGAAAACCGGCGCTTTATTCTGTTTAAGGTGATTGAGATTATAGAGGGAATGAGCAGTAGCAGCAGTACGTTTTTTGCAGCGGAACAGGACCCGTATTCTGTCGTAATGATTGCTGCTTATAATGGAAACGCGGATCGTGCTGTTGTGGAAGATGCGCAGTACGTCAATGATTTGATGTTTTCCGATTACTATATGTCGCTGACTGCGGTTATAGGACACATGGTGGATTCTCCGGAAAAGTTATATGTATCGTGGGACAGAATAAATTCTGCCATGCAGTATAGGATTTTCATGTCGGATATGAGTGTAATAATGAGTGATGATATTCTGAAAAGACAAGACAGCAAGGCGGTTATTCCTGATAAATATTTTGAAAATCTGACGACCGCACTTAATACAGGGAAAACCGAAAAGTTACGGAAGGCAGTTCATGATATTGTCCTGGAAATGGTCAACGGCTCATACAGTGCTGCTCACTGCAACACAAAAATTTTGGATATGATGTCCGTTATATCAAAATTTCTCCATGGGCATAATATACGCAATGAAGATATTGAAATACGTGAATTTGATTCAATATTCTATTCGGGGGAGAATATTTATGAAGTTGAAGAATGGATCATAAGGGTTATTGACACAGCATTTAAAATTATGGGCTCGCGCCAGGAAAATCCCGCAAAACAAGCGGTAGAGAGAGCTAAGGAATATATAATGAATAACCTTGCTGAGGAACTGTCTTTGAGTTTTGTTGCAAAGAAGGTATATATAAGCCCGTCGTATCTAAGTAAGGTTTTCAGAGAGGAAACCGGAATTAATTTCAGCGGATATGTTAACAAGGCGCGAATGGAGAAGGCATCCGATCTGCTTATCAATACAAACATGAACGTAGATGATATAGCAAAAGCTGTCGGATATAATACAACGCATTATTTTATAAAGAAATTCAGAGAAAGTTACGGAACAACACCGAAAAATTATAGGATAGAACGAATGCGATAAGATTTTTGCATTATAAAAAAATTGTTGTATTGTTTTTAAATACCATTTGATTTATAATTAAATTGAAAATAATTTTATAAATTTATTTTACCTCTTCCCAATTATACGGCAGCGAGATGCA
This sequence comes from uncultured Ruminococcus sp., assembly GCA_902783995.1. The sequence continues at coordinate 5,666 of CACZTG010000031.1, forward strand.
CGTTTTGTGGGATGGTTTTATGAAAGGAGTTAGTGTAATAATTATGAAGTTTAAGAAGTTCATTGCACTTAGTGCGGCAGGTGTGATTGCAACGTGTGCTTTTGCAGGTTGCGGAGAGAAAAAAAACGATGTAAGTGAGGACGGACGCTATACATATACAATGACGATGTATCAGAACGGTACCTCAAACGTTAATTCTGTGCAAAGAAAGGCAATAGAGGACAAATACGACATAAAGCTTGATGTGTGGGATGTAGAGTGGCAAAAATATGATGAAATATTAAATCTGAAGTTGGCAGGCGGCGAAATTCCCGATATTATATATGTTAAGACCGCTGCGGCGGGTCAGAAGTATTTAGATCAGGATGTGGCTGCGTATTTAGATGAAGATGAACTAAGAAAAAGTATGCCGAATGTGTTTGCACGACTCGATGAGGATGCTCCGGATATTATGAAATATTATTATGTTGACGGTAAGTTGGGCGCTATGCCTTCATTTTCAGTAGGTGCGGGAGCCAACGGAATACCTATGGTTTGGCGCGGTGATTGGCTTAAAAATGTAGGTATTACAAAAACTCCGGAAACACTGGATGAATATGAGGAGGCATTTTATAAGTTTGCAAATGAAGACCCCGACGGCAATGGCAAAAAGGACACCTATGGGCTTTCAAGGTCGGGTTTGTACGCGATATTTGCAAGCTACGGATATGTTCCAACACTTGGTCAGACAGGTACGCCGAACGCCTACTGGATAGAAAGAGACGGTAAACTCGTCAATTCCGCCGTGCAGCCGGAGATGAAGGATGCTTTAAGAAGAATTAGCAAATGGTATAAGGATGGGGTTTTAGACCCTGAATTTATTACAGGTGAAAATAAAGGCGGATACTGGGCGATTTCGCATCAGTTTGTCAATGGTATTATCGGTTTTACTTGTCACGGCATGAGCTACCACTGGGAGCCAAAATTCTATGAGGATGCTGATGCAGCCACTTCAGGTCAAGATAGATTTGAGCTTTCAAAATTGGATGCTGATGCAGCAAACGCATTGGAAATAAGCGGAAAGCCGCCTGTTAATATAGCGAAAGGGAATTATGGAAAGAAGGAATATGTAAAAGGTGAGCGCTGGATGTTCAGCAAGAAGCTTGTAGCTGATGAAAAAAAATTTAAGAAGCTTCTGGAGGTTTTTAATGATATTTATGCCTCAAAGAAGAACTTTGATTTTGCAAATACCGGCGAAGAAGGAGTTGTATGGGAGTATGAGGAGGTTCAATCTACTCTTGGCGGAACCTATAAGCGTGCTAAATATCTCGGTGAATGGGCAAATGATGAATACAGAAACAAAAATAAATTTGAGTTTAATTTGTTTAAGCCGAGTTTTAAAAATGAAGGAGTAATAAAAACTCCGAGAGACGCATGGGCGATTCCCAAGGGCTTTGATCAGGGATACCAACCGCTTAATAAACTGTTCGCTTCACTGCCTTCTGAAAACAAGTATAGTGCGGAACTGAATAAAATTGAGGAAGAAGCATACTGTGCAATCATAACCGGAGAAAAGCCCATAGACTATTTTGATGAATTTGTGGCAAAATGGCGTTCAAGCGGTGGAGATGTTCTTGAACAGGAAGCACAGGCATGGTATGAAGAGATAAACAACAATAAAAAATAATCCGAAAAGAGATGATGTCGTGAGAAAAAAATTTATAAGTCTTATTGTCTTAACTGCAATATTTTTTGGAACAGCTTCGGAAAGTATTATGAATGATAAGGTTTATGCTACCGGGGGAAATTTGATACTGCCGGCAAAATCGGACACATATGTTCAAGGGTCGTCACAGGCGAGTATAGCAAAAGGAGAGTCGGACCCTAATAATCTTAACGGACGCGACTGGAGCGATAAGGTTGGTGTGCCAAGTGCTTATATGCTGCCCTATGTGGAGTTTGAACTCCCTTCATCAGATGAGTTTGCAGATATTGATGACATTAAAGAGATTAATCTCAGAATATTCTGCATGAGTGGAAAGAATGACAGATATATTGTTGGTCTTAGTGAGATTGAGACCTTTAATGAGAATACTTTTACATATAATGATGCAATTGCAGCAGATAAAAAGGCAAACACCTCAAAACGTCTGAATTTTGACCAGGCCGGATTGCGGATTGAAGGCTCCGAGGTAGTTATTGACAACGTAAGCAACGAATGGTTGGAGTTTAATGTTACTGATAAAATAAAGGAATTGATTGCAGAAAACACAAGCGGTCAGAGAAAAACGGTTGTTTTAACAGTTGCGCCGAGGAGCCGCGAGGATTTTCCGTCGCTTTCATATCACGGCTCGGTGATTTTTTGCTCAAAGGAATATCGCAGCGGAGCATATGCACCCACACTTGAAATAAGGGCTGATGCAAGAACAACAAAAGAATTACCTGTTATAAGGGATTTTTACAATGCCCCCGATACAGGCACTGAGGAAAACGAAGAACTGCGTGTGAGCGTTGCGGAAAAAAGTTATATTGAATTTAGCACGGTTGTTGAAAAAACCGATGAAGACGTTATTGCACAAGCAAAAGTGACGTTATATTTTAATGCTGCATCGGCAAATCCGGAGGGACTTAAATTTACTGCGTTGCAAAGCTTTGAAGACATTGGCGGAGCTACTGTTGAAGCGGTGACCATAAGTGAATATGCCGTAGAAATAGATGTTACGGAGCTTTTGATACAATGCAGTGATGAGAAAAGAAGGCTGATACTTTGTATAGAAAGTGACAACGGTGAAAATACACCTGTTATTTTCTCGTCAACAAGAGCCTCTGATCAGATAGCGCCTAAGCTATCATATGAACTGGTGTATGTTGGAGAAATCAGCTTTCTCAATATATCGGGTGAAAAAACGATAGAAATTTCTCTCAGCAAAGAAGCAAAATATACATATGAAGTTATAGCATATGACCAGTATAATGAGCCGACAGATTTGGGCGGCATTGATATAGTATATTCATTCGACTGTGCGCCTTCCGGGGTTTCCGTATCGGCAGACGGAATTGTTACCGTGCTGCCCGAGGCACTACCCGGAACGGCGGTGCTTCGTGCGGAGCGCTTGGATATGCCTGCAATATGCGGTACCATGGATATAGAAATAACGATTTTGCCACCAACGGAAATGGCGATTATGGGAGCGGCGAAGGCAAAAATACCGGATTATGGCAAAAGTATAAGAAAACCGTATTTTGTGGAAATTTATAATGTGGACGGAATAAAAATGCCGTCTGTGTTTGACATAAGCTGGTTTGTTTCCGACGCAGAAGGAGTATTTGTTGAAAAAGGTGAAGCAGAAAATGCGGAACTTCTAATTACAAATACCGGTGAAAATCTGAAATTGGGCGAAGTGCTGGAGATAAAAGCATATCTCACACAGTATCCTGAAGTATATTCGGTTTTTAGTGTGACACTGAGCGAGGAAGATGCAACTTATAGCCAGATTATTATTACAACGGCAGCAGATACGTATATTAAAAAAGCCGATTATGCTTCATCGGGGAATATTGACAGCGGAGAACTTTTGGCAAAACACAGGGCGGTAACTCCTATGCTTCCGGGTGTAGATGATTATTTTTCGCAGGAGGGTACAAACAGAGAAATATATTTGAAATTTGAAGGGCTTGCCAATCTTCCTAAGGATATAATTTCGTCACAACTGGAGCTGACAACATGTACGGATTATAATGAATCAGTTACTGCACCGATTGCTAATATGCCGCAGGCGCAAATATATATGCTGGAGGATACCGACTGGAGCGAAGAGGCGGGAAGCATAGATAGCAGACTACCGGTAAAAGGAAAACTGATTACCTCCGCTATATATGCATCAAGCAAGGATTCAAAGACGAAATTTGAGCTGACAGATACTGTGAGAAATATTTTGAATACCGGGGATGATTCGGTAGCGTTTCGTGTCGGTATGGCAGCTGTAAGAAGCAATTATTATACACATAATTACTATTCCAAAGACGCGGTGTTTATAAATGAAGAAAGCGGTCTTTATGAGCCGATTCCGGACGACAAAAAGCCTCGCCTTATAATATCAGCCTCATATGTGCGTGAGCCTGTTTCAATTTCGCTTGAAGGGAAAAAGAGAGTAGGAATAGTGTTAGAGGATTCAACAAGAGAGTATTTTCTTTATATTGTAGATCAGTTCGGACAACGCTACTCTGACGAGGAAATGAAGGAATACACAGTCTCTCTTTCTTTAAAAGAAGAATATCCGGGAGTTTCATTTGACGGAAAAACCCTTACGGTATCGCCCGAAGCCCAGGCGGGATTATTAAAAATTCATGCTGAGGTTGCAGAGCTCCCCGAAATAGGCGGAGATACAGATATTGAATTGTACAGAGCGAAAGCTGCGGTTGCACAGATTGACGGACCGGAATCCATACGTATTCCGTCAGACAGTGATGCTTTTTATGTTAATTATGCAATAAATGTTTTTGATCAATGGGGTAGTAGCGTAAATATTCCGGACGTTGTGTATGAGCTGACAGAACCTGAGGTTGGAGTAATTGTATCCGATAGTTTGGCAGGTGTTCTGAAGGTTACAAATTATTGTGTGCCGAACAGGGAGATATGTATTGCGGCATACAGCAAAAGCAATAGAAGTATATATGCTGAAAAGGTAGTAAAGCTTCTGCCGCCTCTGGCGCAGACGGGCAAGGAAAAACACCCCGGTTTGCTCTATGAGAATGAGGATATTGCGGCGCTGCAAAAAAAGATCAATATGGAGCCTTTTGCGTCGTATTACAGTAGTTTAAAGCAAACGGCAGACGCCTATACGGAGTATGATATGCTGTATCTGTCCTCGACAGATGAGCGCGAGGACGAAAACGATCCGTATAATCATGTTTATCCTCTTGTAGTGACAGATGATGAGGGTAACGAAAAGGTACTTGACAGAAAACGTCCGTGGCAATGGATGATGACGGATTTATTCTATACCCAGGGAAATTTTACCTTTGTTCCACCTGAGAATGCATGCTATGCAAGGCTTCAGGCTGTTGCCAAAGGGCAGGGAATAACTCATTTTGATAATTTTACTTTTAAAATTGAATCCGGCACGTCAATAGAGGTCTATAATGCAAGTATGGAAACAGGAAACCGCCGCTACGTTAATGAAGACATTCCTTATTCTGATGGAGCGGCATATCAGGTCATGGAAACCTCAAAGGAAGGCTGGGAGTATCTTAATGATGTTGAAAGCCCTATGCCGGACGGCTGGTACTATATAAGGAAAACAGGCTCTGATACGGATTTTGAATGGGTTAATCAGACATATCATAAGGATAAAGTAACATCGTCGGGAGTAAGATCGATCAAAGTAAGAAACAACAACATAAATTGTACGGGCGGTATTTCAACCGACAAAATAAGTATTAAACCGGGGCAGACATATGTTTTATCAACAGGCTTCGGTGCAAATGATAAGCTGATAGGCGAAAAAGGTCGTCTTTCGGAATATGCGGCTCTTGACAAAACCGCGGGCTTATCCATGCAGGTGGTTTATTACGATGCTGACGGAGAGGAGATAAGCACTAAAAACTGGGAGAGCACGGCAGTAAGCGGCAAGCCTATGAATATAAACTGGCAGGTGAAGCCCTTAAGGCGATCCTTTGATAATTTTTTTGATGCCTGCTGTACAATTTATGCGGTTACAAAAAATCTGAACTATGCAATACGCGCAAGAGAGATATTAAAATATCAGCTTGAGGATATGAAGTGGGGAATGCGTTATCGGACAACGAGCGGATATAACACTAAAATGAATGACGCATATGAAGCGGTTCATACCGGAAGAACGCTGCAAAGAGATGCTCTGGGCTATGATATGATTTACGATTCGGGAGTTATAGATGAAGGCGAGGATACATATATCCGCAGACTTTTCAACTGGGTGGCGTATGAGCTTACCTCGACCTCGTATTACAATTATGCTGCGGCGAACGGACAGATTCATAACTATAACGCAGACCGCATATCAGCGCTGACACTGTATATGCTTTGTTTTCCCGACAACAAGGGAACAGAAGAAAACAAGTATAAGGATACCTTTGAATTTTTCTATAACCATGTTCTGAATGAGAAAAACGTATGGTCGCTGCCGACTATGTTTAAAAACGGCGTATATGATGCGGGAGACGAATACGGCGGTATGTGGTGTGAAAATATGCGTTATCACCGCTCTGTTCTGGCAGGCTGGCTTTTGGCGGCAAAGGCGCTTGACAGATACGATCCGTCTATGAAATGGCTTGAAAGAGAAGAGCTTAAGAAGATGGCAAGAATGTGGTGTACGGCACAGGGACCGAAATTGGTTGTCAGTACAACCGCAAAAAATCTGGCGGGATATCCGACCGTAGGCGATCAGTCATGGCGTGAGAGTGTTGACATGGCGGCATGGTGCGCAGGAATATATCAAAAAAGCGATTCGGAACTGAGCAAAGAGCTTATGTACACATGGGATCGTTTAGGCTCAATGCTGGGTGGCTCTTATCCTATAAATATTCTTATGGATAATGACCCGACGCTGCCCAGAAAAAATCCGAAGCTTACATCAATGTCTTTAAAAAACGTTGGATATACGTATTTTTGGCAGAATTTTGATGTGCTTGGCAAGGAAAATTTTGTTCTTATTCCCAATTCTCCCGGCTATGGGAACAAGAAACAGGTTATTCATGACCATCATGACAGAGGTAGCTTTGCATATTTCGCAAACGGAACGCCTATGAGTCTTGACACAGGCATGGGTGCATATTTTGGAAGCGATTCTGCATTTTGGCGAAGCAGTAAATCTCATAACGAAATTCTCTTTTGGAGCGAACCGCAGGGTGAGTGGCTTTCAAATGCCGGCGGTGATGGAAATTCATATACGAGTGATTCGGGAAAGAAACGTTATTACGACAGTGAAACAAAGAATTTTGTTACCACAGATGAGATTGACCGCGTTACGATAAATGTCAATCCGGAAAAACGAGACGGAAAAGAAACCGATATGGCATGGAACAGGCATTTTGCATATATAAAAGACGGAATAAATGCTTTGATTTTCTGGGACGAAGTTAACAATATGCGGAAAAGTCAGTATAATCTTTATATGGCAAGCACCGACTTTAAACAAGACGGCGATATAATTACTGCAAATATGCAGAATAATATGCAAATGGAGGTTCACCTACTTGGAAGTGGTAATCCACGGATAAATGCTACATGGGTTCCTTCTAACGGCGGATACAGCATTCCAACTATAAAGGGTGAGGAACAGCAGCAACTTATTCAGTATGAACAAGAAAACGGTGAGGACTATCTGACTGTTCTTTTTGCAAAAAACAGCGGTTCAAAAGGTCTCAGCTCCGAAAGGCTTGAAACAGAAAACAGCAATATAATCGCATATCGTATGACAAAGACAGACAGCGGAAAATCCTTCTATATTGTATGTAATGCTGCTAAATCAGATTTGAAGTGCAGTATAGGAAATGACAAGACAATAAGAGAACCGGAAAGCGGCGAAATCATAAATTCGGGAGAGAGTTTTACAATCGAAAAAGGTTCAATGCGTATTTTTATAGACGACAGCGTAGAAGCGCCGGTGCCTGTTAAAATAGAGCTTACAGGCGAAACTTCTGTCGGAGTGCCTTCTGTCGGTGATGAACTTTCTTACAACTATGAATACCGTATATACGACCAGTATGGCTGCACCATTGACAGCGCCAAAGCAAACTTTGAGGTAGAAAGCAGTTCCGAATATGTTGTGATAAGCCAAGACGGAAAGCTGACAATGCTTCCCGGATTTGAAAGCGGAAGCAGTATAAAACTCAAAGCAAAATATCAGAATGTGTCAGCTGAACTTAACATAACTGCGGACGATTCAGATACTGTCGTAACATCTGCGGAGATAATCGGCAGCAATGTTTTGGTTATTCCTGAGAACGGCAGCTCGTCATACACATACCATGCGGTGTTTAAAAATATATCCGGGACAGTAGTTTCGGGCATAAAGCCGTTATGGACGCTTGCAGACACAAAGGACGGCATACAGATAAATTCATATACCGGAACCGTCAATATAAGTTCAGATGTGAGTGAGGGTACGGTTATCCATATTAATGTTTCACATATGAATGACCCATCTGTAAATAAAACTTTTGAGGTTTTGTTTGTCAAAGCGGCAGAGACCGGTATTTATGTAAATGCTCCGGAAGAGTTTGGCATAACCGAGGGTAAAGAGACTTTCTTTAATCTTGCAGGATACCGTACAAACCAGCAGGGCGATATGTATGCAGAAGGCGGTATAATTTATTCGCTTAAGGTAGCGGCAGACGGAGTAAGTATAGATGAAAACGGAAAGCTTACAATCGGAAAAAACACAAAGCCGAGGCAGACTATAACTATAACCGCTCAGTCGATTTCCGATTCTAACAACAAAAAGGACTACCGTATAAAGCTGATAAAAAATACTGCTGAATCGGTTAAAATATCAGGAGTATCGGTTATAAATGCAGGCAAAAGCGACATTTTTGAACAATATACTGCATCTGTAATTGACAAAAACGGAGCTGAAATGACCGATATGGTTACATGGAGTGTTTTGGGGCACAGCGGAGTTTCGGTTGATAACGGAATTGTTAAGGTGAGCGCCGGAGCCGGAAGCGGAACTGCTGTCCTAAGGGCGGCTTTGGATAGTGACAACTCTTTATATGATGTTTTTAAAATAAAAATTAATGGTTATAGCGAAGGCGGAAGTTCCTCTTCGGGAGGCAACGGCGGAAAGGCGTCTTTCGGCAGTTTTGGTATGACAGTACCGAACGGCATTACGGACAATATTTTCAAAGGAAAAGTATTCATTGATGTTCCCATGACTCATTGGGCGGCGGAATATATCTATGATCTTGTAAAAGCCGGAGCTGTAAATGGAAGGACGGAAACGCTTTTTGAGCCGGAAGAGGATATTACGCGTGCCGAGTTTGTGAAAATTTTAGTGAAGGCGTTGAATCTGAAGACTGAACATACAGATTCTTACTTTGAGGATGTAAGAGGCGGCGATTGGTATTACGAAAGTGTTGTGACAGCATATGCACTTGGAATTATAAATGGTTACAGCAGCACATATTTTGGTGCAGACGAACATATAACCAGGGAGCAGATGGCGGCTATGGTTTACCGTGCATTGTCATATCTTGGCATCAAAACAGAAAAAGATAAGACCGTTTTTGAGGACGATAATGATATAAGCGAATATGCAAAAGAGAGCGTATTATCTCTTAAAAATGCAGGTGTTTTAAACGGAAAAGCTGACAACCGCTTTATGCCGAAAGAATATGCCAAAAGAGCCGAAATCAGTAAGGTCATCAGCGTGATTCGTAATATGATATAATAACGGGGCAATGCCTTTTATTGTAATAAGGAGTAGAGTTATATGATTATGACAGAAAGAAATAAATTTATCGGTCTGCTTTTGGTGTTGCTGATTATATCCGGCTGTATGGCAAGTCCTGTGTGGGCGCGGACGGAATATTCCGATATAGAAGGTCATAAATACAGTAAAGCCATAGGTGTTTTATCCGGTATAGGAATTATCGAAGGCAGGGGGGATAACATATTTGCTCCTGATGATAACATAACAAGGGCAGAATTTGTAAAGATAGTTTTAGGTGCGTGCGGTCTTCTTGAATCGGTAAGTCCGAATATTTCAAGTTCTTTCGGCGATACGGCAGGGCATTGGGCAGAGAGCTATATAGCGTTTGCGGAAAGCTTGGGCTATGTAAACGGAAATAGTGACGGAACCTTTGCACCCGATAAAAATGTGACGTTGGAACAGGCCGCCAAGCTGTTGGTAAAGATTACCGGATTTGGCATTGTAGCAGATAATAATGGTGGTTACCCATTGGGGTATGTTTCTACAGCAGCATCAAAGGGTATGCTTTATAAAGTGGACGGCAGAGAAGAAGAAAAGCTGACAAGAGGACAGGTGGCGCAGCTTATTTATAATACAATGCAGGTTCCCATGATGCTGTATGACGGTACTTCATATCATGACGGAAACAAAAATGATACTCTTATGTCAAGATTACTGTGCATGGATGATACGGGCATTGTAACCAAGGTATATTATACAGGGATAGACAGTACGGTAGGAACGGGACGGCAAGACAGAGTAGAGATTACCGTTGATAATGTGATATATCAGATGTATGTCGGCGATACGAATGCGGAAATTCTTCCGGGATGTGAAGTTGACTTTACCGCCGTAAGAAACAGCCGTGACAGTGACGAATATACGCTCGTATATATAAACCCAACATCAAGATCGACAATATTGGAGCTGACGGATGAAGAACTGAACAGTTTAAATCTTGCAGAAAAGGAATACGCTTACAGTATTTCCGACACGGGCAAAATTCAGAAAGCCAGGCTGGACAACAATGTGAAAGTTATTTATAACAATCAGTATCTTGACAATCCCGATGAAACAGATATGCTTCCGAAAAACGGGTTTGTACGTCTGGTAGAAAATGATGGCGATAACAGATATGACGTGGTTTTTGTTTACGATTATGAAAACTATGTAATTGCCTCGTCAAGCACAGATTACAATATTATGAGTATTTATTTTAAATCAGGTGGAAGTACGTCATTAGGAAAGGTTGAAATTGAAAAAAATCCTTACGCTGATAATGCGATAGTGTATTATAACGATAAGTATGTAACCACCGAAGAACTGTTTGAAACAGAAATAAATAAATGGACCGTTGCCTCTGTTGCGAGAAATAAAAACCATGATGTAACCGAAATAAGGTTAAGTACAAAATCGGTAACAGGAACAGTTGAATGCATGCAGGAAAATAACGGAGTAAACGAATATCAAATTAGTGGCGAATGGTATATTACGGCGGCAGAATTTAACAAAAGTCTGAAATTGAGAGAAAAATATACCTTAGTAATCGCATACAACAATAAAATTACGGAAATCAATACGGATACCGAAATTTTAACAAGTAATTATGCATTATTGCTTAATTGTATAATGGATAATAAAATCAATAGCAAGGAAAGAGTATCATTTAAGCTGATTTTAGCCGATGGTGAAACAAAATGGCTAATTGGGGCTGAAAAAGTAAAAATAAATAATAATTCCTCAAAGCGACTTACATCGTCAGATTTAGCGCAGCTTCCATCAAATAGCCTTATTATTTATACTCAAAACAGCAATGGGGAAATAACAAAGATCGAAACAGCAGACAGCAATAATGTATGTATGACCACGAACGGTTATATTGATTATGGTGACGAAGAAACATTTACACTGAATGCAAGTACGAATTTATATTTTAAAAATTCGCAGCCAGCTACTTTGGGCGGAGATGTAAAAGTAAATGAAGCGACGCTTGTGTTTGACGTGTCCTCCACGGACGATGAAGAATGGGGTACCGGGAATATAAGTCTTTTTAATAGTGAAACTGTCTATACAGTAGATATTTACGACATTGATAGATTCAAGCGCGCAAAAGTGGTTGTAAATTACGGACCGGCAGTGGAACAGCGTGATTTGGTTCCGTGGGGCAATTCGCCGGTTGTGATAAGAAAGCTGATTAATGTGTACGATGGTGATGAGGTTGTAACTGTGCTTAACGGTATGCAGGATGGTCATGAGTTTGAAATGAAGCTTAAAAGTGACAATGTTTGTGATGAAGAGCGCGAAAACTATCTGATAGATTTAAAGCCCGGCTCCGTCGTTCAAATAAAGAAAAATATACTTAACGAGATTGTTTCTATACGCAAACTGTATCGGGCACCGAGTCGCACCTCAATTTATGAAACACTCGGAAGCAAGAATTGGGAGGGTGCAGATTACAGCGTTAAGCTTCATACCGGTTATGGTATGTGTGTGGATATTGACGATGATATTATGACGGTAGCATACAGGCTTGATGGCAAAATCAGTGCATATTCAATCTCGCAGGCAAATATTTATGTATTTTACAGCAAAAGTAAAATCCTTGAAAAAGGCACTGTCAGAGATGTTAAGCCTGCATCGTCTTACGGCTATGATGACTGCACAAGAGTTTTTCTGAGAATGGAAAAAGACGATGTTAAGGACATTGTAATATATTATGAATAATAGATAAAAGATAAGAGGTTAATAAATGGAACAGTGTTATAAGGATGCTTTAAAAAGACAGCGCATGCATAGTATCTATGATGAAAAGACAGGGCTTCTGGTAAGGCAAGTTACTCAACATAAGGGGACATTTTATACGTCTTTGAGCGGAGAATATCATATAATACGGGAATCTGTGTTTTATGGTCTGGGACTTATGCAAGAGGATCCGGAAGCTAACAGCGTTACTGTTGAAAAAATTATCAGAACCGTATGTTCGCTCCAGGACACGAATCCCGAAAGCCCTACTTTCGGAGTGTGGCCCTTATATATGGAAGAATCACTTGATAAGCAGCCGCGTCCGGACTGGAACTGGGCAGATTTTTGCGGAAGAGGTCTTTTGCAGCTTTTGATAGGATATGCAGATTGGTTTTCAAATGAAACCATTAAAGCAATAAAGACCGCAGTGAATAATGCCGCATATAGGATTATGAAGCGAAACGTATCTCCGTCATATACAAATATTTCATGTATGGGTACATATACAACGCTGGCAGCGGGGGAGTACTTACAGGATGCTGAGCTAAGCGCATATGCTAAAGAAAGATTTAGAAAAATGTATAGCTTTAATACATTTCATCAATGTGTCTCGGAGTATAACAGTTCTACCTATACAATAGAATCATTAGTTGATTTATCTCTGATTACAAAGGATATCCATGATGCTGAGATACATGAAAAAGCAATGATTCTGCTGGATATGCAATGGGGATATACGCTGGATCATTTCTGCCCGGAGAACGGTCAGTGGACAGGACCGCAGAGCAGATGCTATCAAACTGTTCAAGGAAACCGATTCCTTTCATTTTTGCAGGTAGGAGCAGGCGACAGGGTAAAGCTTATCGCGCCGGAAGAAATTGAGGTTGAACCTATGTGGTTACAGGCAGGGCTGCATATTCCCGAAAGGTATATAGGTATGTTGACGGCAAAAGACAGCGCATTTTTTCACAGACACCCTGTGCTTCTTGACGAGCCTGAAATCTATGCGTCTCAATTTCGAAACGGCAATAAAAGTATAGGCAGCTTCAGTTTCTGTGATTTTTGGACACAAAGACGCCCTGTTATAGCGTATTTCGGAACAAAAGACGCGCCGTGTTATATGCGGCTGAGGTGTATGCATGATGATTTTGATTTTACAAGCGGACTTATATCCTGCAGTCAGAATAAAAATGTTCTTCTTTGCGGTATGAGTCTTTGCAATGATCACGGTGACCGTCATTTTACTATGGATCCTATTGAGGGGAAAAAAATTATGGCAAGCCGCCTTTCCTTCAGATTTGAGTTTGGCGGTGACAAAGGAATCATTAAAAGTATGACAGTTGAAAAATGCGAAAACGGCTTTGTGGTTACTGTTGGCGATACGGTTTTTTCTATATATTTGGGAAGAAGCAGCTTTTGCGGCGCAGAGCTGACAAGTAAATGGGAGGAGGATGAGAATACAAAATATCTTGATTTGATATTGTATGACGGTGAGGTAAAAAAAATAAGTATTGAGGATGGGATGGAAGCATATTTCGCAGCGGCTATAGGCATGTTTGAAAAAGATGACATAGCAGCAGAGCATATGTTTGGTGAAATTTCAGAAACAACCGGCAGAATATGGACAAATGACAGATATTCCTCTTATGGCGCAGAATATGCGACATATGTCGGCGAGTATAGAAAACAAATAACAATGATGAAGGAAACAAGGGAATGTAATATCGTTCCGGCAAGACACGTTTGGAGAGTAGCGGCAAAAACAGACTTGGGAGAAGAATAAAGTACTTATAGTTTAAATGTTGTATAAAAGGGCGTTGCCCTTTATTGAAAGGAGAAAAAGAAAATGAAAAAAGTAATAACTCTATTTATTACAGTCGCAATGATAATAAGTATGCTTTGCAGTGTGATATATGCTGCTGAAATAACATCTGAAAGTAAGCTTATTTCCGTTGCGTACAGCGAAAAGCTTAACCTTTATGTGA
>CACZTG010000032.1 GCA_902783995.1 uncultured Ruminococcus sp.
GTTCCGGACAATGTTCATTTTTATATTGATGGAAAAGAATATACCGATGAGCGTGACTGGGGCTGTTTTACCGCATGGGCAAGCTATCTCGGCAAAGAAATCCGCCAGCTTGATTCCGATATAAAATATACCCCCGTTCCTTTTGAGCCCGTCACTTTTGAAATTAAAGCAGGCGAATCGCGCTGGCTCAGCGAATTTATACCAAATTACCGCGAAGTTCCTCTCTGGCGTCCCGTTCACATTATAAGCGATTTTAAAATCATTTCCGGCTGCGCCAACGTGAATGTGGCGGCAGTACGCTCGACAGGCACTCCCGGCGACAGAAGCCGCGTAAGCGCAAATGTCGGTTTCGGCTCCTTTGTGCCGCAGTACGAAATGAAAGGTGTTGCGGATTCCAAAAATCAGGTGGATTCATATATAGAATTTACACTTGACAATTCTTCCATAAACACAAAGCTTCCCGTAAAGGTATTTAACAGATATGCCCCTGACGGCAAAGAGGTCACGGCTTGGTTTACCAACTTAAATCCCACGTCAGACGTGTGGAATAAAGACAACATTGCCGAAAGTTGTATGCTCGGCTTTGACTATAAAGATGAATCAAAGAAAAAATATTACGGCAAGGGTGTTAAAGATGAGGAAAAAGACAGTGTATGGCATTTTGACACCTCACACGCTCTCGCGACTTCATACGCAAAAGGACTCGGATATACAAAACGAAACTTTGTGCCGAATTTTGAAATAAAAGAATACGTACCCGAGGATTACTGCAATTCTCTCGGAAACTACGGTGTTTTTCAGAATTATCATATTACGCTTACAAATACGGCATACACCGATATGTGGTTTAACTATCAGCTCAATACCGCGGCGAACAACCTTATAATTTTGAGCGATGAAAACGGCAATATTTTTGACGGATACCCTCTTACAAAAGGAAAATCCGCAAAAAAAGAAATTGATACTCTTACAAATATTAAAATACCGGCGCAGCAGACGGTCAAATTTACGCTTACCGTTATTTTAACCACAAATCACGTCGGCGGTATGGAAAATTCATTTTATATAAGCGACTCTCCGAGCGTTGTGACTTCGTACAATTCAAACAGAATATATAACGTTAAAGATTCCTTATATACAGGCAAAGAATATTTAAAGTGGAATGACGGAAAGCTTTATTTCTCGTATGATAAAAAAGAATGGCAGGAGAAAGCCGTTCCGCCGAAAACCGCCGAAATTTTCAATACCGTCTGGAATGAAATCAAGCTTACCTGGACGGGTACAGGCTATATAGCGAACAACGTGCAGTACAGCGGTATTCCCTACTACCTTGTACGTGATTTATACCGTGACGTATGGTGCTTTGATGAAAACCTGAATATTCTTTCAAAAAATAATTTCGGAATATATATAACGCAGTCCTCAGGCGCTTTCGGGCATTACTATATCAAAGCGGGAACAAATTTCATATCTGACGACGGCATCGATTGGGCTGTTTTTGACGGTAACTTCTCACTTCCCTGCTATAACGGCGGAAAATTTGCCGCTTCAATGAAGGACGGCAGAGTATGGTTAAGCGAAAACGGAACCGATTTTTATGAAGTCAAATATGAAAACCAAAAGCCTCCGTACATTGATTCTCTCGGTGATATTTATTATTATATCAGCGGCAGTACCGTTTATGTTTCCGCTAACGGTCTTTATTGGAATAAAGCCGAAAGCCCCGTTGATATTGAAAAAATAGGCAGAGATAACGAAAAACTTTTAATAAACGACAAAATATCGGTTGATTTGCCTCCGCTTGATTTTGAAGCGAGCGGAGCGCAGTATAACGGAAAATATTTAGGCTTTAAAGAGCCGCCCTTAAATATCGGCGGAGTTTATTTTGTTCCGCTCCGCGGCTTTTCGGTTCTTTCGGAACTTCCTCTAAGGTGGGATTCCGACACCAAAACCGCAAACCTGTTTACAGCCAAAAAAACTTATGCCTTTACGGACGGCGCGTATTATACCGCAGATGACGAAATCATTTACTGTGACGGTATTGTAACAGTTGACGGAACCATGTATATTCCGATGAACATAATTAAAGATATAAAATAACTTATAACTAAAACCCGCCTTATACAGGCGGGTTTTAATATTATAATGTTTATCTTACAAGCATTATTCCGTAAGTGTCGGCATTTTTCGTCTGCACTATAACCTTCAGGCATTTATCTCCGTAATGGATATAATCCAGAAAATCATCGGCGGACGCGTTTCTTACATAAGGATTTTTTCCGGAAGTGTCAAGCATCATACATCTGAAATTTGCAAGTATTCTGCTTTCCGTATTGTCACAGTTAAACTCTGTCATTTCCGAGGGATGCTTAGCGGTGATTTTAATGACTCCGTCTTTTGTCAGATATACATAGCCGAACAAAAACCTGATCGTGTCGTTAAAGCCTACCGTCGGTGCGGCAGAACTGCCCTTAAACTCTCCTCCGTCATAATCGGCGTTTGAAAGATATAAAAGATCTACCTCGTTTATACGGCTTTTGTAATCCGTTCCTATACGTATAACCGAGCCCGGCGTAAGCTCCGTTGCCCTCATTGTTCTCGATGAACCGTTTATTTTGACTTCGTCACAAATTATCGCGTCCTCTTTTTTACTGTTTATTCCGTAATAAAGCCTGTAACACGGCATACCTTCTTCATCTGTGGTATATACTATTTTTTCCACCATTGCCATATATGTATTCTGCGTAATGGCGCTTCCGTCCCCGCCGCTTCCATACATTAGCACGGCGTCGGCATAGGCATATTCCTTTGAAGTGTTGTATGCTTCTACAGCGTAAGTATAATTCGTTCTGAAATAAGATACGTTTTTAACTCTGTATTTTTCGTAATCATAACGGTTTTCCGGAACAATAAATACAACGGTCTGTCCGCCGATAAGCGCCCTGCCGCTTACATTTCCGTTTTTAAAGTAAAGAGCGGAGGATGACATCGGTGCGGATATAAACAAACTGTTGTCCTCATTTTCGTTATTGCCGAGATTCACCGTGTCTATTTCGCAAATCTTTCCGTCAGAATTAAGTCTGTATCTTATTACTCCGTCTGAAAGACCTGTAATTTCCGAAGAATTTTGCTTTACCCTCGTTCCGTCAAGCTTAACATTTTCAGCTGTTTCAAAAACCTGAAGAATCCCTCTCTCGGCGGATAAAATCTTTATCTCCGTATTTTTATTATGCCCCGATGTCGGTTTGTCAACATATGCCAGATAGCCGAAAACAAGACCTCCGGCTTCATTTTTTATAAACGCGGCAATTTTACCTGTAATATCAAGTAAAAAATCACCCTTATATCCCGTTTCTATTTTATACTCGCCTTCATTCGGATATGACTTTGAAAGCTCAAATTCATTTTCCTCAATACCGATTTTTGTCGAATCTCCGATACTTATATCCGTTACTCTTCCCGATAAATATTCTCTGACAACGGTTGCTTTAATGAGATTTCCGTCAAGGCTCTCCGTATAAGAAATAACGTCCCAGGTAAAAATATCCTGAGGATCGACGGGATTTCCGTTTACATCACGAATAATAACATCTCTGCCTTCATCGCTGATATTCAGCGGCTTTACATCGTATTTGCCCGAAATAAGCTTTTCATCAAGATTTACGGCATGCACGACAATATTTTTTATATCGGTTATAATTACCGTATTATATTCATTTGTGCCGCCGCTGTCATTTATAAGCTCAACATAGCCTTCCTGCGGTTTAAAATAAACGGGATTGTAAACTATAGGCTTACCGTTGTAAATAATATCGGCATTAACGCTTATCTTTGCTTCTTTTGTTTTTTTATCGTTTTCGCTGTATTTATAAACCTTGTCACTAAACGAAATTATATCGTCGGCTTTGATTTTAAGCGTCTCGTTTTTATCTTCATCCAGAATATGTACAATTGTTCTTTTTCCCGAGCCGTTTTCCTCTCTGTAATACACCGTTACGTTATAGCCGAGAAGCTCGTCGGCATTTGTGTCTCCTATATCCAAAGAAATTCCGTTTATCTTTACTTTGCCCGGCTTAACTGCTGATTCACCCGTAAGCGAAGTATAGCCGTTATCGGTGATTTTGCCTTCAAGCTTATAAATATCAAACTTCTTGGTAAGCAAGGTTTCATCTTTCTGTGAGGAAAAAGTTGCTTCACCGTTTTTATTTATTTTGGCTATATCGTTTACACCGACAAAAAGTGCTCTGTAAAGCATAATCACGGCATTTTCCTTTGTGATTTCCTCGCCGCTGCCGTACAGACCTTTAATTATACCGAGACGGTTTGCAACTGTCAGATAGCCTGCCGAATATCCACCGTCAAATTCCGCCTTCACCGAATACCCCAAAGCGCATACAATAAGCTTTGCCGCCTGATAAAGCGTTAAATTGTCATACGGCGCAAAAGAACCGTTGTCGTTTCCCGAAACAATGCCTGCCTCGGCAAGACGGTTGATAGCGGAATATCCTACCGTTTCCTCCGTAACGTCCCAGAAATATGAGCTTCCGCTAAAATCCGCGTCGCTTACGGCTGTCGCTTTAAAAAGCATATCTGCAAAGCTTGCTCTTGAAATAAATTCATCGGGCGATTTTGCCGCCATATCCTCCGACCATACGCCCATTCCCATAAACAATTCGACAGCGTCAAAATATTCATCTTTAAATTCGCCTTTTCCTGTCACGTAGTCTTCTGCAGCAAAAATATGACATGATACGGCAAGCACAAGGCAAAGAATTAACGCAAAAAATTTATTTGCTTTAAGCATTTTCTTTCTCCTCCTGTTCAACGTTTAAAACCGCATATATTATTTTTGCAGCCTCTGCTCTCGTACAATAATCGTCGGGAGCAAAAATATTTTCACCTTTTCCGTTTATTATGCCCGCGCCTCCGAGCGTTCCGACAGCTTCCTTTGCATAGGACGCAATACTTTCTTCATCGGCAAATTCTTTTTCCTTTACATTTTTAAATTCTATTCCGTTCGTTTTTGCCGCCCTGTAAATCATTGCCGCAAGCTCCTGCCTTTTTAACCCCTTTCCGATTCCGAAGGTACCGTCCTCATAACCGTTTATTATGCCCGCTTTTTTTGCGGCGGCTACATATATATAACTCCAATGGCTGCTATCGATATCGGTAAAGTCACAGGAAACATTTTCCTTTTCAGCCTTAAAGGCTTCCACAAGAATTTTTGCGATTTCCTCACGGGTTAATATATCGTTCGGATAAAACAAGCCTTCCTCTTTACCCGCTATTATGTTCTGCCCCAAAAGAGCGAATATGGCTTCTTTTGCCCATGGAACAGTATCAAGGTCCCTAAATGTTTTCGGAGGCTTCGGTGTTACAACAGGCGCTGTATAGGAAGATATTTTTGAGCCTCCGGAGCTCTTTCCTCCACCCGTGCTTCCCGAAGTTTTATCGGTCGTTTCTTCCTTTTTTTCATTCTTTACGGCATCCGTAAAGCTCTTTTTAAAGCTTTCAACGGAGCTGAAGCTTTTACCTGCAAGTGCTTTATCCACCTCGGAAGGATTTTTAAGGTTTTTGTATTCTGAAAGGTCGAGCCCGAAATAATCGTTGTTTTCCGCAAGAAAGCTTTTAAATTCCGACCAGTTCTGCATGGTTTTTACAGCCTGCAAATAAGTTTTTTCGCAGAAACGCTCCACGATACTTTCCGCCGAATCAAATCCACCCTCAAGCATAGCCTTATTAACTGGAGCTTTATCGGTTAAATCAAGGTAAATCTTATATGCGTTCAAGGTTTTAACGGATAAAACATCATCACAATTTTCTATAAGAGGCTGTACCCCGTCCTCGCTTTGCAGGCTGTTAAAAGCTTTAACAACACACATTTCATAATACGCTTTAAGGAACATCTCCGCAGTGGTGTACGGTTCATTGTAAACCGCAAGGAAGTTAAAATCCGACTGTTCCAGGCTCTGAAACTTTACTCCGTATATTTCATCGTCAGGCTTTCCCATTCCAAGACTGCGGAAATTGTCTCCGGCCTCCAGAAGCTCCTTTATTTTTGAAGCATCGTCCGCTGTTCTTGCCGCTTCAAGCTGATTAAGTACGTCCGTCATATCGCCGGGATTAAATACCACGGTGCTGTAACGCTCACCGTTAACAGGACCGAAAGCAACTACCGTATATTCTCCGGCTTCTTTCTTAAGCTTAAAGTTTACCTCATAATATCCCGTTTCGTCAGTATATGCCATATATAAGCCGAGTATATGCTGCTTTATATTATCGGCAGTAAGCGAATCTATATCAGTGACCGCAGCGCCGCTGCTTAGCACCGCTATCATCACACGCTTTCCTGCGGCTTCCATATCTCCCGATACGGTAACCATATGTGTATCAGCGTTTGAGGTCGCCTCTATTTCGTTTTCCGCATAAGTTGTCAGGCTCATAAACATTACCGCAATAACAGATGCAATAAATATTTTTTTCATTTAAGCTTTACTCCATTCAAAAAATTTTTATCAGTCAGGCATTTTGAAGAAGCTGACATCGTCTATATAAAGGTCGCAGGTAAGCGCAGCATCTTCTGTCC
This sequence comes from uncultured Ruminococcus sp., assembly GCA_902783995.1. The sequence goes on from CACZTG010000032.1 coordinate 6,587, forward strand.
TTTGAGAAGTCTCAAAAATGATTGTTGCGCCCGAAACGCCGTCTTCCCATGTAAGCTCTACCGTTCCCGAAATCTTATTCCATTCGGATTTCGGATTGCTTAAACTGATAGATTTTTTTATCTCCGCGCCGCCTTTCGGCGTATAGGCAACACGGGCAACCACCCAGCCTCCGGTAATATCAAGCTGCGGCTTAATATAAGCTTCAAGATAATACATACCGGGACCGTACTTATTAAGTATATCTTCAACCTTTTGCGAAAGACTGCCATATACTTTCGTTCTTTCCGTAAGCTGACCGCTTGCTTCGCCCGAAAATACTTCATCTGTCGAATTTGTAACCGACGCGTACGTCGTGCTCCAGCCTTCCGTTCCGTTTTCAAAATCGGAATTTACAAGCTCGTCGGGATACATAAGATTTGTAAATTTTACATCATCTATATAAGAAATCTTTCCTGCCGATGTTTTTGTTTCAAAGCAAAGTTTAACCTTATCGTAGCCCATGGTATTTATATAAATATTGTTGTCTTTCCACGAACTGCTTGCCGACAGTGTAGTTCCCGTTTTGCTGATAAGCTCGTTTGAATCGGCGTCAAGGACTTTAAAATAGATATCTTCGCTGCATTTTGATTTAAACGAAATCATTCCCTTTGAATGAGCAATAACCTCTGTTTCCTGATATGCTCTTTTCCCGGATGATTTTGATGTTATTTTGAGCGCTCTTTTTCCTTCGTAAACCTCCGCTTTCGAGACCTCAAAGCAATTCTCGTCAAGCGTCCAGCCGAATGTGGAATCTTCAAAATCGCCGTTTATAATAATATTATCCGAAAGGGAAACATTATCAATAAAGCCGCTGCCGGAGCCGTTATGGTTAAATTTAACAACCGCTTCCTCATCTTCGGAGGATTTAAACAGCAAGGAATTAATAATCCAGTCATTGCTGCCGTCAAACGTTTTTTCCTCCGAAAGAAGTCCACCTGCTTTATCATATATTCCAAATCCCAGGGAATTGTTGCCCGTTCCGAAAAACGACATTTTATACATACTGTTTTTATTTAATAAAACAGGCTGCAGGCACTCGGAGGCTTCTCCCTTTATTTTTAACGAGGATTGTCCGTCGTACACATTTTCCGCAGAAAGGCTGAACGCACTTCCCATTTCCCATTTTGAATCATGCGACGCTTCCGGCGGAAAAGAAAAGCTTTCACAGTACGAATGCATGTTTCCGAGTGTTTCA
>CACZTG010000033.1 GCA_902783995.1 uncultured Ruminococcus sp.
CATAATAAAATCTCTCCTTTATAACTGTTTAATTTCTCAATTTGCTACTTTAACCATACTCGGTCTTATAACTTTTCCGCCGATTTCATATCCTTTCTGAAAAACCTCAATAACGGTGTTTTCCGCTACGGTTTCATCTTCCGTATGCATTACGGCGTTATGCACATTCGGGTCAAATTCGCAGCCGAGAGCTTCAATTTCTTTAACTCCGAGCTTTGTAAATTCGTCAAGCAGTGAACGGTAAATCATTTCGAGCCCTTGTTTCAGAGGATTGTCGTCACTTTCGTTTTCCGCCGCCGCCTGCGCGCGTTCAAGGTTGTCAAGCACCGGCAAAAGCCCCGTAACGGTAAAAATTTTTACATCGGAAACAAGCTGCTCCTTTTCTTTTAGTGTACGCTTTCTGAAGTTATCATATTCGGCAAGCGTACGCTGATATTTGTCCAGATATTCATCTGCCTTTGCCGCCTTTTCGGTAAGCTCCGATATGTCCGGAGTTTCTCCCTGCACAGACTGCGCTTCGTCTTCAGCCGGAATATCCTGCTCTTTTAATTCTTCGGCTTTCTGCTTTGGCTTTTCATTCTTCTTCTCTTTGCTCAAGTTTATCTGTACCTCCTCCGAGCTGCGGTCTCATTCCTTCGCACAAGTATTCAAGCGCCGAAACAACTCTCGCGTAATCCATTCTTGTAGGACCTATAACGCCGATTGTTCCTTCATTGCCGTTAAACTCATAATTACAAAGCACAAGACTGCAATCCTTTAATTTAATTCCGTTTTTTTCATCGCCGATAATAATATTGACTTTATTTCCGGCAGACGGAAGATTTATCATACTTTGAAGCTGCTCCTTATTATCAAGCACCTCTAAAATTTCCTTTGCTTTTTCAATATCCGAATATTCCGGAAATTTCAGCAAATTCACTCCGCCATGCGATATAACTTCACGGGTATCCTTTTCACCGCAGGTTTCGCTCATAAAGCTGACAACCTTATCAATAAGCTCCTCTGCGCCTTCATTTTCGCTTTTAAGTCTGACTACGGTTTCAAGGCTGATATCTCCGAGCGTCCTGCCGCTTAAAGCCTTTGTAAGCTCTGCCGAAAGCATAACGGCTTCGCCGGAATCCACAAAACCGTCAAGACGTACTTTTTTGCTTTTCACGCCGCCTTCGTTTGTAACAATTATAATAACCGCTTCTTTTTCGGAAACAGGCACAAGCTGTACGGCTTTTATTCTGTTACGTTTTTTCCCGGAGCTTATCGCGACGGTCGCGTAATTTGTAACATTCGCGATAGCGAGAGAAGCTTTTTCGATAAGCTTATCAAAACGGTTGGCTTTTTCGCTCATCGCCTCCTGCATCCTTATGGTTTCCATAACGGACAGCTTATATTTTTCCATAAGACTGTCAACAAAAACTCTGTAACCGAGTACGGTCGGGATTCTGCCGGCGGAGGAATGAGGCTGTTCGAGATAGCCCATTTCTTCAAGGTCCGCCATTTCGTTACGTATTGTCGCTGACGACAAATCTGTAACGTATTTTCTGGCGATTGTCCTTGAGCCGACAGGCTCGGCTGTTTCGATATAATCCTGAACAACGGCGTGCAAAATACGCCGTTTTCTGTCGGTAAATTCCATAATCACGCCGCCCTTCTTTTATTATTAGCACTCGCTTCATTTGAGTGCTAATAATAATTTACCACTTTTTTTCACATTTGTCAATAGTTTTTTTAATTTTTTTTATTTTTTCCTAATTAAAAATCAAATATTAAAAAATTTGTCGGAATATATTTCCTGCATACTATATTTTTTGCGGCACATAATAGGACTGTACAAAACATTTTGTACAAAGAAATTTTTTAAGGAGATTTTTAAAAATGGCACGTAACAAAAATGTTGTCCCCGAAGCTAAAGACGCTCTTAATAAGTTTAAGATGGAAGCCGCAAACGAGGTGGGTGTATCCGGGTATTATTAAAAATATTTAAAAGGTTGCCGGCAACTTGTATAAACCGACCATATGCAAAAAATACTGCACAGAAAAATTTAAAACAGAAAAAATAATGCAGAATATTATTACATAACATTTGGGCTAAAATCAGGGTAAATGCGGGGCATCGGGGCAATCCCCGATGCCTCGCAAACTCCAAAATGATAATACAAGTTGTTTTATGCCGCCGCAGAAGCTTGTCGGCAAAAAAATTTATGCACAATATCCGCTGTTAAGGAATTGTTCATGTTCTGACGCATTTATTTCCCAAAATCAAACATTTTTAAAAATCGGGAAGCATAAATCAACTGTTCAAAAGCCAGTCGGCAATATCAATAATCTTAATGCCTTCATATTGGTAGCTTTCATGGCGAGTTCGGGCTATTAGAATTTTTGGGTATGCATCTTTAATGGAAAGCAGGGGCGATACTTCACGCTTAAAGGTCTTATCGTCAGTAATATTATCGGAAACTTGTATATATATTTTTTCGTCACGCTTTATGGCTACAAAATCAATTTCTCTTTTATAAAGAACGCCGACATAAACCTCATATCCTCTGCGAAGCAACTCAATGGCAACTATATTTTCGAGAATACGTCCATAATCCATATTCTTTGTTCCGAGTTTTGCATATCTGAAAGAGTGGTCACTGAGGTAGTATTTTTCAGTCGATGACAGGTATTTTTTGCCTTTAATATCATAACGGCGTATCTTATAGAACGCAAATGCATTACACAGATACTGCATATATAAACCAACGGTTTTATGATTAATTTTATCTTTATTGCCGTTAAATGTGTCGGAAATTCTTCTTGCGGAAGTCAAATTGGATATGTTGTCCATCATAAAATCGGTAAGTCTGTCCATTAGAGCGATGTTTCTTATTTTATATTTTTTTCGTATGTCTCTTAAAATAAGAGTGCTGAACACTTCGGCTATATAGTCGTATTTTGATTCCCGGTCTTTATATACATAAGAGCCCGACATACCGCCCTCAAAGCAGTATTTATCAAAAGCCTCATAGGGTTTGGAAAACTCAAAATATCTGTAATATTCGGCAAAAGAAAACGGATAGACTTTAATTTCAAATGTTCTTCCGGTAAATAAAGTTGCAAGATCCGAGTTTAATAAAAATGCGTTGCTTCCTGTAATATATATATCGAATTTTTCCAAGGCGTGCAGTCCGTTAACAGTTTTTTCAAAATTATTGCACATCTGTATTTCATCAATCAGGACAAAATTGTCCTCACCGTCCTTATATAAAGTTTTTATATAATTATAAAGAGCTTTGTATTCGGTAAGGTCATCATATTCCGGCAAATTAAAGTTTACATGTATAATATTAGCACCGGGATTATTTAAGGAAATATATTTTTTAAAAGCCTCAAGAAGTTTTGACTTGCCGCAGCGACGAACACCGGTAATAACCTTAATATCGGGAGTCCCTATAACATTGATAATTTTTTTAAGATAATCGTTTCTGTCAATCAGTTTCATATAAGTAATCATGCTCCTTTATTTTGATTTTATTTGCAGTTACAAGTGATTATAATTAAAAATATGACTTGCGGCAATAATATAGTTTGCACATCCTCACTTTATTATAACACATTTATTTCCCAAAATCAAGTTTTTTTCGGTTTTGGGAAATAAAAAGTTTCTGTAGCCCTGTTAAATGGCAAATTTTATAGGCTACAAAAAAGCTCGTCCTTGACATCGGCTGAAATCCATACCATATTATAAGTTAAGGCAGGAAAGCCAAAGATTAACGATCTGGCACTTGAGGCAAATGAGAAGCGTTATCAGGCATATAAACTGGAACAACAAGCTTTGCATATTGTCGATAAAGAAGTTATCTTTGCAGAATAAGGTGGTGGTCTGAAAGTGCCAAGAGAAAAAAAGATGCGAAAAATTTCGCATGTAAATTTGATAGAGGTATTTTTGAAAAATTGGAAGAATTCTGTAAACTTTCAGGGCAGAGTAAGACCATGGTCGTTGAACGTTCGGTTCAAAAATATCTTGAAAATAATCTTGAAAAAATGCGTAAGTTTAGTAAAGAGCTATAAACTTTTATGCCTTTGAATAAAACATGAAACCCCACTCAGCTTTCTGTAATAGAGTGGGGTTGTTTTAATTTTACATGGTTGTAGTGTGTAGTTGTAGTGGTAAACTAAAATTGGACACTAATGGGTACGTGTCATGGGGCGGCTCCGAGATCAATTAATAATATGCGTCAAAAGTACCTTTTGGTAGCACACACCTTATAACATAGTACCTTTTGGTAGCACACAGACACGTAAGAAAACACATTTGTATATCAAGCAGACGTGTTTTTCTTTTTGCCCTGCGCACCATAATGCGGCTGTCAGAAAGCTCATATATATTATCAAAGCTGTTAGCGCTGCCAACAACTATCCTTGCCGTTTCCATTTTATGTTTCTCCTTTAATCACTTTAATAAATCAAGCACCTGCAATTCCCGCAAATGCGCAATCAATTCGTTCATGCTTGTATAATTGAATTTTCTGATTATTCTTGACGCCAGCACCTTTATTGTGCCGAGCGAAACAAATCTCTCTTTTGCAATTTCCTTATACGATTTGCCCGCATATATAGCTTTCAGAACCTCAAGCTCCGACACCGAAAGCCTCGTCATTATCTCTATTGTATACAGAATAGAGCCCTGACTTTTTTTAATGTCCTTTGCCTTTTTTGCCAAGGTATTCGCAATATCGGAGCTGACACTGTTATTGCCGGAATACGAATCCTTTATTTTTTTATAAATAAGATCAAACGGCTGTTCCTTTAAGATATAGTCGCTCGCGCCCAAAGCAAATGCATTAAAAATATAGTCATCATTATCGTGACTGCTTATTATCAATATTTTAAGCTCCGGCGCAAATTCTTTAAGCTCCGGAATAATATCAAGACCTGCAAAATCCGTTTCAAGCTGTATGTCAAGAAGCAACACATCCGGAGCATTTTTTCTGATGCTTTCCAAACATTCGGAAGCACTGCTGCTTTCACTTACAAGCTCCAGCTCTTCATACTTTTTAAGACCCGTCTTAAACAGAAATCTGACGTGCTCCGCATCATCGCAAATTGACCATTTTATTCTTTCCATAAATGCCTCCCTTGTCTTAAACAGGGTAAAATCACAGTGAATTCCGCATATTTGCCGACAGCGCTGTCAACATAAATGTAGCCTTTATGCATCCGTACTCCTATATCTACCGTTCTCAAACCCACTCCGCAGTATTTTTGTCTTTCATTTGTCGAATAAAACATTTTAAAAATATTTTTGAAATCCGATTTATCTATACCAACACCGTTGTCTCTTACCGTTACGATTATATATTCTTCCTCATTCCACATTTTTATATCAAGCTTCGCGGTATAATCCTTTTGCTGCATTTTCTTATTCATTGCCGTAACCGCATTGTTGATAAGATTCAGGAATATCTCGGTAATTATTTGCCTGTCGCCGTAAACATACGCGTTATCCTGCTCATATTTTACGTCGCATGTAATATTTTTATTGATTTCCGACTTTTTCAGCGCTTCCTCAACACATTCGGTAAGATCAACATTTTCAAAATTGACCTTCCGTGCATTTAAAACTCCCGAAAGCCTGTCGATGTGCTCTATCCTTTCCTGCGAAAGCTTTTTAAGCATCTGCACACAATCTTCCAGCGTATCATGTTCCCCGTTTTTATCCGCTTCTTCTATTAAATCGGCTATTTTATTCACACTGTTGAATGCGTTTTTATATGTGTGCAGGTACATCGAAAAATTGTTGTTTACCAGAATTTGATCCCTTACGGGCTTATTGGCTCCTTTTAAATACACCGCTTCAAGCGGTTTATAATAGAAGGTCATGACCGATATTACAAGTAAGGTCATAAACATTATTATTGGACTCGTTACATTGTTTTCATACTCACTTTGAATTATCGGGAACCTGCGCAGGTCAAGGTTATGGAAATTGAGATCCTTCGCCATGCCGTTGATTATAAAAGCGTACACGCAAAGGGACATTACCAACTGGCATAAAACTATCAGTAAAATATATTTGCGTTTAAAGCTCAGATTGCTGTCAACAGCTTTTTTTATAAGAATACACGGTATAAAAAAGAAGTAGAACAGTACTGCCGCTTCGCTGATCTTCGGCAGCGTGTCCGCCAACCCTTTGATAAAAGCCGCGTTTGTACCCTGTTCATACATCATTCTGTTAAGCTCTAATGAAAAATATGAGCTGTTTATTATGAAAAACGCAAAAATAATAATGACATGAACCCCATCCTTAATTATGCTCTTTTTCATATCCAATATATGATACATAAGGAAAATGCCTATCATATACATTGACAGACAAAGATAAAAAAAATCCGATATCCTGAAAATGGATATTGATGCCCTGTACATCATCTGGTACAGCCTGTAATCGTATTTGCCTGTGTATGTGTAGTTGCCTATTTTCGACACATATATTACTGCAAGAAGCATTAAAAACGCAATGCTGACAAAACATATCGCAAACGCGTAGCTTATTTTATTCTTACGGTTAAGCAGCGCATAAATCAAGCCGATAACAACTATGGCAGCCGTATATACCAGCATCAGATCATCTCCTTGTAAGTGTTTGTACCGTACACTGACATTATAACACAGCCACCGTACCGCTGTCAACCTTAAACATATCCGTCCGTTAAACCTCTACCGTACACACGTACCCCGGCGAGATTTAAATGACGGAATATATCTTCGTTTCTCCGCCTCTGCCAAGCCTGATGACTTTGTCATCAGGCTGAGGCTGTTTAAAAAACATAGTTTTTAAACAGCCCCTTACTTAGGGGATAGGAAAAAAAGATTCAGAACGGACAAACTGAGCTGAGAAAGCTCACATAGTGGGCTTTC
>CACZTG010000034.1 GCA_902783995.1 uncultured Ruminococcus sp.
ATCGGGAGAGAATTCTTCCTCCGAGATACCCTTCATAATGCCTTTTTCTACAATCTTTTCAATATCCTTTTCAGCCCAGTGACCTTTCGTATCTTTAAACTTTTTACCTTTTGTTTCCTGCTTTCCGCTATTGTCAGTATTATTATCCTCTGTCTTGTTATCCTCGTTATCGGTGACGGTTTTTTCTGTCTTTTTGGTGCCGCCTCCGCCTGACGCTCCGCTGTAAGAAGTCTTTTCCTGCGTATAATCATCAGTATAATGGAAAACAATTTTATCGCCGTCCGACACCTTTTGCTCCGCAACACCGAGTGACGGATATTTTCCGTTTAAGGTGTACATCCAGCCGGAAAGCGCCCCGTTATCAAACTCTTTAAGCCCACGAACAGAGCTTATATAGTTATCCTCGTTTGTATATGGAATGCCCGCAAGACTTAAAGCCTTTGCCGTCACGTCAAGTACGGTACTGCCCTTCGGAACAGTCACCTTTGTTTTTGAAATCCACTCCGTAAGGTTTTTTGCCGACATTGTATGCGTATCGCTGCTGCCTTTCGGCTCTCCATGCTTTTTATCGCCGTAAAGCGTGAAATACACACTTATATTATTTGAAGATGAACCGCCCGAAGAAGAATCCGCAACGGTTATCGGCACCGATATAGCTGAGAGTTCATCTGTTTTATCCTCACCCGTGTAAGTGACAATCATTTCGGTATCTGTTGTTTTTAAAGTGTCATTAGGAGAATATGTATAGTCACTAACCGCCTTTTTATCGCCGTTTTCATAAACTGCCGTAATAACCATACCCGTCGGGTCAAAGGTTTCTCCTTCTTTATACGCCGATTTATCGGGAGATTTTGTAAGCTCAATTTCTTTAACAAGCGGAACCTTCACATTAACATCAATTTCCGCGGTTTTTCCTTTATATGTAACCGTTACCTTTTCCGTGTCTTTTTCGAGAATTTCGGGAGTAATCGTATAATTTTTCGCTATCTGCTCTTTATCATCTTCATAATGCGCCGTAACTATAAGATTTTCCGTGTCAAATTTATCTCCCGCAAAATAATCTTTTTTAACATTTTCGCTGTCAACAGAAATTGAAGCAAGCTCCGCATTCGTTGCGATAACCGGAATTTCAATATCCGGCAGACTTCCGAGCCATGCCGCCTTGGAATCGGCATTGAAATTCGCGCCCTTGCCGTTTTCATAGGTTATGGCTCTGTGATTTCCGTAGGAATCGCCAAAGCCCGAAACGTAGAGCATACCGCCCGAAAGAGTAAAGGTATCGTATTTATAATCCGCCGGTACTATAAGTCCGGTATCCTTCTGATATGTAATAGCGCCCCAGACATTTTTTTCCTTCAAAACGTTTGAAACGGTTTGCGCTCCTTGATTTGACGCGAAATTATACTGCGCCGAAAGTCCGCCTATAATCTTGTCCTCATAAGCGGAAACATCGGTATAAACCGCGTTCGCGTTCATATTATATACGCCCGCAAGCTTGTTTGCAGGATGATACACCGTATCAAGCACAACGCTTATTTCATCGCCCGGATGCACTTCCTCGCCGTTATTTACGGTTACATTTAACTTTTTCGCTGTAATTATTTGATATTCCGCTTTACCGTCTTTTTCAAGCTTTACAATGTTTCTTCCCTGTGAAAGCGGAACGGAAAAGCTTCCGTCCTTGTTTTTATCTGCATTTTCAAAACCGTCATACGTTAAAACGTCATTTTCTATAATAGGATTTGACACATAAACGTTCAGCCCGTCTGTAACAGGTGAAAACGTATAGCTGCCGCTGTCGCCGGTAAAATAAATAACATCATGCTCACTGTCAAGCGCGTCACCGGAAAGCTTTATTTCACTGTTGTTTTTTCCTTCGTTTAATGTCATTCCGGTATCTATGCCGCTTGCTTCGGCACCCACGCTTACGACAAAAACTCCGGTATTTTCAGGCCATATCGCTCCGTAAAAAACAGCTCCCGAACCAAAATCAAGGTTTATAGCGTCATATGTTACAAGCACTATTGCCGTACCTTCTCCGACTGCCGTAACAAGTCCGCTTTCGTCAACCGTCACAACATTATCGCACGGGCTGCCGTTTTCATCAATAACGGTATAATGATAATCCGGCTCAATAAAGTAGTTTGCCGTAACGCTGTCAACGGCTTCCCAGTTTCTTAAGCTTACAATCTGATACGTCTCATTTTCATCAAGATTAAGATACCCTTTCGGATTTATATTAAGGTAAATATCTCCCACATTATATCCGCCGTTTGACGAAAGGTTGCGGTCTATGCCTGTTTTTTCGCCTGATTTAAGCATTTCTTCGGTTATGTTCATACCGAAATCCGCTGTCTTTTTAAATTTTCCGGCATAAGTTACATATTCATCACTTGTCACGCGGTAATTATATACCTTGTTATTTTCAAGCGCATAGTAATATGTACGGCTTCCCTCATTTTCTTTAACGCCCTCAGGCTCAATTTCCGTAAAGCTTACAAAATGCTTGCTGCCTTTTTGCCCGACATAAAGCTCTGTGCCTTCCGGTACGGTTATTTTCGCGTCCGAATATACCTTTAAAACGCATACGGGAGCTGTAATTGCCGTAACGGTTTTTTCCGAAACCTCTTTTGTTTGTTCGGCGGAAATAACATACTCTCCGGGCTTATCGACTGAAATTACAGCCTTTCCTTCCGCGTCTGTAAGCTTTCCCGTTTTCTCGCCGTCTATTGTGATTTCCGCACCCTCGCAGGCGGAAAAAACCTTGTTCCAATATTCATCATATCCCGCAATATAAAAAGTTAATTCAACATCTTCTCCGACTTCCGCACAGGTTTTAAAGTCACCGAATTTTGTGTAGCTTTCGGTATCGGGATAATTGCTTTCAAATACTGCGGCATCAACATAATCGCCGTCATTTAAAGTTTGAGAAAGCCCCGAAACAAACGTTTTGGCTCCGTTTACTTCATAACCGAAATTTCCGCTTTCATCGCCCCATAATTTGCCTACCGAAAGCCCCCATTCGCTCATATACGACGAATAGCCGGCGTCCGCTCCGCCCTCATAAAATAAATTATGCGCGGTCTTAAACAAATCATCAAGCGTGTATTCGCTTTGCCCCGTAAGCTCAACTTCTTTTGCAGCAACCGGACTTCCGTCTTTTCCGTCAACAATTTTCCCGTACTTGCTTATTGTTATGTATGTTTTTATTGTAACCGCATCGTCCGCAAATACGCCAAAAGCGAAGATGCCCGAAATCATAACAACCGCAAGCAATAAGGATAAGATTTTTTTCAGTTTCATTTTTTTAGCTTCCTTTCAAAAAATAATATATTTAAAAAGCTGCGGTAATTTAAAATTACCACAGCAGTTATTTCTGTGCTCATCACACTTTGCATAGTAAAAACATCCCGAAAACAGACTTTCGGACAAGCAAAACTATCGCCTCTTTGCTTAAAGCATTTTACAAAGCGACATCAAAGCAGGTCTTCCGGCTTGCGGACTTAATTGCTTTCTCTGCACCTGCCTTCTCGGTTTCCCAATGACCGGCTTTCACCGACGGAACAGAGCCGTAATCCGCATACGGCGACTGGTATCGCGGGAGATTCTCACTCCCCTTCCCTTTTCACCGCATATGCCTTTTCTTCCTGCGGCATACGCGGCACTTTGTGTGAATATATTTAATTTTTACAATTTAATTTTAGCACATAAAATTTATAAAGTCAAACATTTTTTGAAAACTTATATGTTTTCTTACAAATTTATTTGTTTTTTTAAATTTTATCCTTCAATTACGCAGGTTACCATTTTTACGAACATTTCTTTTGTAGGCGGAAATTTCGCAAGCGGCGCAACAATGTTTCTGACCGGTGTTTCCGTATAATATACAGGCATAATTTCAAGCTTTTCAAGGATTTTTTTAAAGCGTTTTATCGTCATTCTGTTAATATACGAAAAATATTCCTCGCCTTTATCGTTTCCGGAAATTCTGAAGTTTATCCTATCCTTTCCGTCGGGTAAATCCTTGACAAGGTCTTTATACGCGTCAACAAGCGTTTTTTCGCTGAAAAACATATGACACCACGGCATATTGACAGCGTCCGAAAGATGAGCTCCGAAGGGATGATAATACGGCGGAAAATTAATATATATTCTGCCGCCCGGCTTTATAATTCTTTTTGCCTCAACTAAAACCTTTTCGGGGTTTGCGATATGCTCCATAAAGTCGTTCATAATAACCGTGTCAAAGCTGCCGGACGGAAAGCCCGATTCCGTCGCGCTCCCGATAACAAATTCAAATTTATCGGAAAGCCCAAGGCCTTCAGCCAGCTTTTCGGCTTCCTCCTTATAGCTCTCAACAATTTCTATTCCCGTGACCTTTTTCGCGCCGCAACTTGCGTAGTAAAGCGATTTTCCGCCTGCGCCGCAGCCAAAATCAAGCACCAGCTTATCCTTAAACATTTCATCAAGCGTGTATTTTTCAAGAAAGAATTTTACCGTATCCTGCCCTTTTTCAAACTGCCACATGGCATAGGTTTTCTCACCGTCCTGCTGCATATTGAAAGGATGTACCTGCTTGGGAAAAATATGATTTAACAGTTTTACCGTTTTTACTCCGATAGCCGACATTATTTTTGCTCCTTTCCGAAATTATTTCCACTTTGACGGTCCCATATCAGTGCCTTTTTCTCTTATAATAAACCTTATGGGAGTACCGTCCATACCGAAAGCCGAGCGTATTTGGTTTTCAAGATAACGTATATACGAAAAATGCGCGAGTTTTTTATCATTCACAAAAAGCACAAAGGTCGGCGGATTGGCTGACGGCTGCGTTCCGTAATAAATTTTCAGCCTTTTGCCTTTATCTGACGGCGGCTGAACTTTAAGCGTCGCCTCGTTTATAATATCGTTTAAAGCTCCGGTCGTTATTCTTTTTGAGTTTTGCGCATAAACGCTTTCAATAAGCGGAAATATTTTCTCAACTCTGCTGCCCGTTTTGGCGCTTATACATTCAATCGGCGCATACTGCATAAACGAAAGCTTTTCGTAAGTATCAAGCTTTGCCTGCTTCATTGTGCCGGTTTCCTTTGTTACGGCGTCCCATTTGTTTATTACAATAACGGAGGCCTTACCCTGCTCGTGCGCATATCCCGCA
>CACZTG010000035.1 GCA_902783995.1 uncultured Ruminococcus sp.
GAATCGGTTATACCCGATGCCATAAGTGACACTACTGTTATAATACACTTTGTTTTAATATCAATGGCATTTTCATTCCATACCTCACCGAACAGAACATCATCATTAAGATGCGCAAACATGGGCGCAAAATCTCCAAGCTGATTTCTACCCGCTGTCTGTACTATTTTTTCACTCATTTTTACCCTCCAATCCGTTGTACCATTCATCTGTCACTTTTTCGCACCATTCGGTCGAAGCGTTTTCTCCCGGCACTTCAACTGCGATATGAGAAAACCAAGTGTCCTTTTTTGCCCCATGCCAATGCTTCACATTTGCAGGAATAGTAATAACTTTTCCGGGAGTGAGGCTGATTGCTCTCTCCCCTTCTTCCTGATACCAACCTTCGCCTGCGGTACATATCAAAAGCTGACCGCCGCCGCTCGCGGCATGGTGAATATGCCAATTATTTCTGCAATTCGGTTCAAAGGTTACATTTGCCAGAAATACAGGACATTTCCCATATTCCGTTAAAGGCTTTAAAAAGGAATTACCGACAAAATACTGTGCGTATGCGCCATTGGGTGCTCCTACGCCGAATATATCCTGTTTTTCAATTTCTTCACGGCTTATAATCTTGCTCATTTTTTGTCCTCCTAAAACTCATCAGCCCATTTCCTAAGTTCATCTTCCGATAATCTGCCGTTTAAAATTTTACCTTCTTTGATTATTGTATCGGGTGAAACACTTGATTTTAAACCATCAACTGCTTTCCCGAATTTACTGCCTCCCGAAGTTGCAAAAAGCACGATTGTTTTGCCCGAAAAATCATAGCTTTCCAAAAAGGTGTTGATAATTGTTGGTGCAACATACCACCAAATCGGAAAACCTAAAAAGATTGTGGCATATTCTTCAATTTTTGCGTTTGTATTCGCAATTTCTGGACGGGATGAGGTATCCCTCATTTCAACAGAGCTTCTTGACTGTTTATTCATCCAGTTTAAGTCTGCGCTTGTGTACGGTACTTTTGGGATGATTTCATAAATATCCGCTTCCGCTGCCTTTGCAAGAAGCTCCGCCGCCTTTTTTGTTACTCCGCTTGCGCTGAAATACGCTACTAATTTTTTACTCATTTTCTTTTCCTCCTAATAATTTTTTTACACAGTTATAGATTATTTCATATACAGAATACTTTTCAAAATCTATTTGAGCGGTTTTCATTGCTTTTTCCTGTTTTTCCGTAACAACGGTGTACGGGTAAATTCCGAACATAAACGGGAAAAAGGTATAAACAAAACTGTTTATATCGTTCTTTTCCATATCGGGACAGAACTTTGAAAAATATTTGCTTACCGTGTCAAGAGACGCCCCATATGCTTTTTTGAAAGAAACAAGATTCTCTAATCTGCTATTCTCCTCCATATCATAATGATTCATGCTGAGGAGTTTAAGAAGTATTTTTCTTTCTGCGAGCGAGTGAGCGAAAAGTGATACAGCCTTATCCTTATCAAAGCAGTCGTTCGTTTCAATCAAATCATTTAAACTTTCCACCCATAATTCATATTCTCTTTGAAGCAAGGCAAGAAATATCTCCTCTTTTGTTTCAAAATAGTTGTAAACAGAAGTACGGGTAAAGGAAGTTATATTACCGATTTTTTTAATTGTAATATCCTTAAAGCTCATTGTTTCATATAACTTCGCACAGGCGGAAATTATTTCTTCCTTTCGAGCGTTGGTTAATTCTAAAGAGCCTTTCGGCATAATATCACCTCCGTTTGTGAATCGTAAATTTAGTACAACAAAGTATTCTGACACGCTGTCAATATTATTATACACATATTCTGACACAATGTCAATACTTTTTTAAAATTTTTTTATATTTGAAAAATGTTATTATGTTAAAACAGAAAACGGAAATATTTTACTCCTGCAGCAGCCCCTTTCTTTATTTCTAAGCTTAAAATTTTATGCTTTTTTACGGCAACGCGCCTGCGGAGCTTCATTTTTAATTTTCCATTTTCAACTTTCCACTGACAAATAATTCTGCATTATGCATTGTCTGACAGTCTGCCTTATCCACTGTTCTCCAATAGAGAAAGGCGGTGCGAAGCACCGCCTTTAATACTTTATTTTATTTACAAATTAAGCATTTTCTTCTCTGTGTTTTGCGAAACACTCGCTGCAGTAAACAGGCTTGTCGTTTCTCGGTTCAAACGGTACCTGAGCCTCTGCGCCGCATTCGTCACAGATTACAGTGTACATTTTCCTTTCGCCTCTTAAACTGTTTTTGCGCGCAATTCTGCATTCCTTGCAGCGTGTAGGCTCATTCTGAAAGCCTTTCTCTGCGTAGAACTCCTGCTCGCCTGCGGTGAACACGAATTCATTTCCGCAATCCTTGCACACCAATGTTTTGTCTTCAAACATTTTTTCTCCCTCACTTTTTTTCTCCCAAGACCTTAAACGACTCCTGTAA
>CACZTG010000036.1 GCA_902783995.1 uncultured Ruminococcus sp.
AGGGAGTGCGATGTCGGCACGGTATATATAACGGCGTACAGCGATTTAAACGGTATGTCGGATAATATTCAAAGCCTTGCAAAACATTATGACTGCCCCGTTAAAACGCTTAAAACGGGAGATATTATGAAATATAACGGAGCCGAGGTGCGAGTTGTTTACCCCGAAAGCGATTATGAAAATTTGTCCGATAACGACAGCTCAATGGTTATGACGGTGAGTTTCAGAGGCAAAAAATTTGTTTTTACGGGCGATATAAGCTCGGAAATTGAAAATACGCTTGCCGAAAAAATAGGAAAATGTGACGTTTTAAAGGTGTCGCACCACGGCTCCGATACATCTTCATCAGAGTATTTTCTTGAAACCTTAAAGCCCGAATACGCGGTTGTCAGCGCGTCAAAACCTTATTCATATAAAAAAGATACAATAAAAAACAAGCTTTACGAAAGCGATATAAAAGGTTATTTTACATATGCTCACGGAGCTGTAAAATTTACGGTATTTAAAAACGGAAGGCTGAAAATAAAGACGAAAAGGAGAGAATATATAAATGCCGAAATCGAGTAACAACGGACAGCAGACCGCCCTTATCGAAAGACTTAAAAGCGGCAATTTAAACGGACTTTATCTGTTTACGGGCGAGGAGGTTTTTAACAAGGATTTTTATATTTCGCGTTTTAAGAACGCCTTTTCGGACGTACCTATGGCGGAGTTTAACATTTTAACGCTTGACGGAAGCGAGCTGCCCGAAGACACGCTTATTGAAGCCGCGGAAAGCTATCCCGTTATGGCAGATAAAAAGCTTGTTATAATTAAAAACAGCGGAATTTTTAAAAAAGCTTCTTTCGATAAAGAGGTATGGAGTGAAATTTTCAAAAATCCGCCGGAAAATACGGTTATAATTTTTGATGAAAAAGAAATTGACGGCAGGAACGCTCTTTTAAAGAAATTTAAAGAGTACGGCTTATTTGTTGATTTTGAATATCTTGATTCTGCGACTATGGCTGAATGGATAAAAGGGTATTTTTTAAAGCGTAATTTTTCTGCGGACCGTGACGCCGTTTCGGAGCTTATGAAACGAGCGGGCGCTTCTATGGCAAATGTACACAGTGAAATGGAAAAGCTTATTGACTACTGCGCGGGAAACGGGAAGATTACTTTCGATGATGTATGCGCCGTTGTTACAAAAGGTTTAAATGACCGTGTTTTCGATATGATAGACAGTATAACCGCAGGTGACCGTGACAAAGCGTTTGAAATACTTTCGGATTTAAAACGGCTTCGTGAAGAGCCTGTTAAAATCATATCCATTCTCGGAACAAATTTTACAGGGATTTTAAAATCAAAAATTCTTTTAAACAGCGGCTGCGGCAATCTTGCTTCGGAGCTTGGCACAGCGCCGTTTATCGCAAAAAAATACGCTGCCGCCGCAAATAAGGCTTCAAAGGAGAAGCTTCAAAATATGCTTTCGCTATGCCTTGAAGCCGATAAATCCATAAAGCTCGGCGGTACTGACGGCTGGATAGCGCTTGAAACGCTTATGACGATGATTTCACGGCGATAATGGTTTTTTATTCCAAAAAACCAAGAAAAATGTTGATTTATAAGTAATTATGTGATATAATTTCAGAATAAGGAAGTGATTTTATGAAGCTATGGGGCGGTCGCTTTCAAAAAGCGACAGATAAAAAGGTTGATGATTTTAATTCGTCAATACGTTTTGACCATGTAATGTACAAACAGGATATAAAAGGCAGTCTTGCGCACAGCAAAATGCTGGGAAAGCAGGGAATAATCCCCGAAAACGACAGCAAGAAAATAGCGGCGGCGCTTTCCGAGGTGCTTGAGGATATTGAAAGCGGCAAAGCGGAGTTTGAGATTGACGCCGAGGATATACATATGAATATCGAAAAGCTTCTTACAGAGAAGATAGGCGACGCCGGCAAAAGGCTTCATACGGCAAGAAGCCGTAACGACCAGGTCGCGCTTGATATAAGAATGTATTTAAAGGACGAAACGACGGAGATAAAGAATATGCTCCTTTCGCTTGAAAATACGCTGATTTCGCTTGCCGAAAACAACCTCGAAACCGTAATGCCGGGCTACACGCATATGCAAAAAGCGCAGCCTGTTACCCTTGCGCATCACGTTATGGCGTATGCGGAAATGTTTCTCCGTGACCTTGACAGGCTTTCGGATTGCCGCAGGCGTATGAATGTTATGCCGCTCGGAAGCGGCGCTCTTGCTACGACCACCTATCCCATCGACAGAGAGTTTGTAAAAGATGAACTGGGCTTTGACAGCGTTACCTATAACAGCCTTGACGGTGTTTCGGACAGAGATTTTGTTATAGAGCTTGCGAGCGCGCTTTCGGTTATAATGATGCATTTAAGCCGCTTTTGCGAGGAGCTTATATTATGGAATACAAACGAGTTTTCATTTGTTGAGATGGACGACGCTTTTTCGACCGGCAGTTCCATTATGCCGCAAAAGAAAAATCCCGATGTTGCCGAGCTTATAAGGGGCAAAACGGGACGAGTATATGGCAGTCTTATAACGCTTTTAACCGTTATGAAGGGCTTGCCGCTTGCGTATAATAAGGATATGCAGGAGGATAAAGAAGCGATTTTTGACGCCGTTAATACCGTAAAGCTTTGTTTGCCTGTTTTTGAAGGCATGATAAGCACGATGAAAATAAATAAAGAAAAAATGGAAAAGGGAGCGGGCGGCGGTTTTACAAACGCGACCGATTGCGCCGACTATCTTGTTAAAAAGGGTATGCCGTTCAGGGACGCTCACGCGGTTATAGGCAAGCTTGTTTTTTATGCTATAAGCCATGAAAAGGCGCTTGACGAGCTTACGCTTGACGAGTTTAAGCAATTTTCGGATGTTTTCGATAACGGCGTTTATGAAGCGATTTCGCTTAAAACCTGCGTTTCACAGCGCAAAGTGACGGGCGGTCCCGCAAAGGAAGCTGTTGAAAGGTCGATAAATGACGTAAAACAAAGGCTGAAAAATTTTGAATAAGGAAGG
>CACZTG010000037.1 GCA_902783995.1 uncultured Ruminococcus sp.
CACAAGCCCCGTTGAACCTGCCATAATAAAACCTGCCATACCGACACTTACAATATCTTTAAGAATTTTAAAATCTATCCGCATATTTTTTTTACGAAGATGTAAAAGCGTTTTTTTACCGCATAGAAAACGCATAACCCATATGCAGGAAACAACTTGTGAAATGACAGTTGCTATTGCGGCTCCTTGCACATTCAGATGAAACAAAAAGATAAAAACAGGGTCGAGGATAATATTTAAAACAGCACCTATAAGCGTTGTAAGCATACCAATGCCGGCAAAGCCCTGAGAATTAATAAAGCCGTTCATACCCGCCGCTGTCATAGCGAAAGGAGTACCTATAAGATAAATTCTCAAATACCCCGACGCATAAGGGTATGTGCTGTCACTCGCTCCGAAAAGGTAAAACATCGGCTTCATAAAGGTATAGCCGACAGCCATAAGTAACAGGGCGGTAAAAATAAGCATGGTAAAAGTATTGCCTATAATAAGCTCCGCTTTTTTATCGTCTTTTCGCCCGCGCTCAATGGAGCAGAGAGGGGCGCCTCCCATGCCAAAAAGGTTTGTAAACGCAAGAATAAGCGTAACTATGGGGAAAGTAAGACCGAGCCCTGTCAGCGCGTCGGTTGAAGTGCCGGGTAAATGCCCGATATAAATTCTGTCAACAACATTGTACATAACCTGCACAAGCTGCGCAAATATCATAGGAACGGCAAGAGAAAGGACAAGGATATATACATTGCCTTTTGAAAAATCGTTTTTGTTTTCGCGCATTCCTCTGCCACTCCTTTCTACCTGAATATTTTATCACATATGATTTTTTTTGTCAATTAAAATAATAATTTTTTTTACAGCATATAAAAAAGCCTGTAAAACAAATACAGGCTCAAACCTCTACCGTACTTATTATTTGTTACTTAGGCGAGAGTTAAAGGACGAAATATACCTTAGTTTCTCAGCCTCTGATGCCCGAAGCTACTCATCTTCTGCCTCATCGGGGCAATTTTGTTCGGGAACCGTTATTTTGATTTTTTCAATGCGTTTTTCATCTACATTCAAAACTTCAAATTCATAACCCTTAAAGCTTATTTTATCACCTTTTTCGGGGATTCTGTCAAGCTCTCCCATTACAAAGCCCGCCATTTTTTCATAGTCCATTTCTTCACGTTCGTCACGGGTAAGCTTTAAGCCGATTTTTTCAAGAGTTTCTTCAAAATCCGCTGCGCCATCTACTTCAAAGGTTTTTTCGTCAACACGCTTTGTATCCTCATCTTCATCGTCAAATTCGTCCTGAATATTTCCGAATACAAATTCTATAAGGTCCTCCATTGTAACAATACCTGCCGTACCGCCGTATTCATCAATTACAATTGCCATATGTGTTTTTTCGTTTTGAAGCTCTTTTAAGAGGTCATTGGCTTTTTTTGACTGAGGTACAAAATAAGGCTCGTTTATAATATCTTTAAGGCTGAAATTTTCAGGCTCACCTTTATCAATATAAGGAATAAGCGCTTTTATGTGAAGCACTCCCACAATATTGTCAAGCGTTCCGTCATAAACGGGAATCCTCGAAAAATGCTCATTTCCGGCATACCTTATAACCTCTTTAAAATCCGCCGTTATTGGCATAGCAACGACATCTGTGCGGTGAGTCATAATTTTTTGAGCCGTAGTATCACCGAATTCGATGATGTTATTTATCATATCTCCCTCGTCCTCATCAATTACACCGATTTCCTCGCCTTCATCAACAATAGAGAGAATACCTTCCTCGGTAACTTCACCTACGCTCGTTTTCGGGTCAACTCCGAAAAGTTTAACCACAAATGAAGTAATAAGCTCTAAAAGGAGGTTAAGGGGCAGCATTATTATGTAAATGAACCGCATAAAATTATATGCACCTGCAGCGTAACGCTCGTAGTGAGCTGCCGCAATTTTCCTGGGGATAAGCTCACCGATAAGCAAAATAATACAGGAAGTGGTAAATATAACTATCATGTATGATACAGCCGGACAGCCGGTAAAAAAGTCAAGAAGCTTTCTTGAAGGCTCCGAAAAAACAGCAAAAGCCGTTATTACCGCTGCAAGCAAAACCAAAAGCTCCCTTACGGCAGCAATATACCTTTCGG
>CACZTG010000038.1 GCA_902783995.1 uncultured Ruminococcus sp.
CTCATAGCAAACAAGGCAAGCTTTAAATTTAAAGGAAAACAGATTGAAAAGATTACCGAATATCTTTCAAAAATCACAAAATAGCAAACACAAAGAAAGGTATGACTTAAAAATGATTAAAATATTAAATTGCGGCGAGGTCCGGGACAGCGAAATTTTTGCGAGAACCATACCCGAAACAAATATAGAAGGGATTGTTT
Organism: uncultured Ruminococcus sp.; assembly: GCA_902783995.1. The sequence goes on from CACZTG010000038.1 coordinate 201, forward strand.
CGGATATTATTTCCGATGTTAAAAGCCGTGGCGACACAGCTCTTTTTGAATATACAAAAAAGTTTGACAAAGCGGAGCTTTCGTCGCTTACGGTCAGCAAAGAAGAAATTGACGAGGCGTTTGAAGCTGTCGAACCCGAATTTATCGAAATTCTTAAAAAAGCCGCTGAAAATATCCGTAATTTTCATGAAAAACAGCGCCGCAACAGCTTTATTATAAATAACGAAAACGGCATTATTATGGGACAGAAGATTATTCCCATCGACAGAGCCGGGCTTTATGTTCCGGGAGGCACCGCGGCATACCCTTCAACCGTCCTTATGGATTCCCTGCCCGCGAAAATCGCCGGCTGTAAAGAGGTTGTCATTACAACTCCTCCGCTTCCGGGCGGAAAGGTTAATCCCGTAATACTTGCCGCGGCACACGTCGCGGGTGTTGACAGGATTTTTAAAATCGGCGGAGCGCAGGCGATTGCCGCCCTTGCCTATGGAACGGAAAGCGTTCCGAAGGTTGATAAAATAGTAGGTCCGGGCAACGCTTTTGTCGCTGAAGCGAAAAAACAGGTTTTCGGTAAAGTTTCCATTGATATGATTGCCGGTCCGAGTGAAATCCTTGTCGTTGCGGACGGCACCTGCAACCCGAAATATATCGCCGCGGACCTTCTTTCACAGGCGGAGCATGACAAAATGGCAAGCGCCGTGCTTGTGACCGACAGCAGAGAGCTTGCCGAAAAGGTGAGCCTTGAAATCGAGCGTCAGCTTCCGCTTCTTAGCCGTAAAGAAATCGCAAGGGCGTCGATTGATAATAACGGTAAAATTATCGTGGCGGATAACCTCCGCCTTGCAATAGACATAGCAAACGAAATCGCGCCCGAACATCTTGAGCTGTGTGTTGATAATCCCTTTGATTATCTTGATTCCATTCGCCACGCAGGCTCTGTGTTTATGGGCAAAAATTGTCCCGAAGCTCTGGGAGATTATTTTGCCGGTCCAAATCATACGCTTCCCACAAGCGGAACGGCAAAATTCTCAAGTCCGCTTTCGGTTGATGATTTTGTTAAAAAAACACAATATACCTATTATACAAAAGACGCCCTTAAAAAAGTCGCGAAGGATATAGAATATTTCGCGAAAAAAGAAGGGCTTACCGCTCACGCGAAAAGCGCGGTTATACGATTGGAGAATGATGATGAGTAAATTTTTAAGTGAAAAATACAGCTCACTTGTTCCGTATGTTCCGGGTGAACAGCCGAAAGATATGGAATATATAAAGCTTAATACCAACGAATCACCGTTTCCGCCTCCCGAAAATGTTGATAAAGAAGTGATGAACGAAGTATCAAGGCTTCAGCTTTATCCGGACCCCGAATGTACGGCTTTAAACATTAAGCTTGCCGAAACCTTAAATGCCGCGCCTGACGAAATACTTGCGACCAACGGCTCGGACGAAATTTTAAATTTCGCTTTTATGGCTTTCTGCGATAAAGATACCTCCGCAGTGTTTCCCGACATAACGTACGGGTTTTATAAGGTTTTTGCCGGGATAAACAATGTGCCATACACAGAAATACCGCTTGACCGTGATTTTAAAATAAATCCCGACGACTATAAAGGCATAAATAAAACCGTTTTTATAGCAAATCCCAACGCGCCGACCGGTATTATACTTAAATGCTCCGAAATTGAGGAAATTATAAAATCCAACCCGAACAACATTGTTGTTGTTGACGAAGCGTATATTGATTTCGGCGGCGAAAGCTGCGTACCGCTTATACATAAATATGATAACCTTCTTGTTACGCAGACTTTTTCAAAATCAAGAAGTATGGCGGGCGCAAGGCTCGGCTTTGGCGTGGCGGCAAAACCGCTTATCCGTGACCTTAACGCCATAAAATATTCAACAAACCCCTACAATATAAACAGGCTGACTGTGGCGGCGGCGCTCGCGACGCTTTCAAACGATAAATATAACAAGGATAACTGCCGCATAATTACGGAAAACAGAGCTTATTTAAGCGAGGAGCTTAAAAAAATCGGTTTTACGCTGACCGATTCAAGGGCAAATTTTGTTTTCGCGGCACACCCCGAAATCAGCGGCAGGGAACTGTATTTAAAGCTTAAGGAAAAAGGCATACTTATAAGGCACTTTGACACGGAGCGAATTTCGTGTTATAATAGAATTACGGTCGGCACAAAAGCACAGCTTGACGCGCTTATTGCCGCCGTAAAAGAAATTTTAAAGATAAAGGACTGATACTTTTGAGAACTGC
>CACZTG010000039.1 GCA_902783995.1 uncultured Ruminococcus sp.
AATAACATCAATTATTTTTAACAGCGCCGATTCGGCAGGTGGCTTTGAAATAAGCGCGATAACCTTTGTGTTTTCGTCTTCTTCAAGAGCTTTTATGCTCATTGCCATTGTAATTCCGCCAACCTCATCGGACATATCACGTCCGCCCGTTCCTATTGCGTGAGAAATACCAAAGCCGTTTCGGTGAACAAGCACCATAACCTCCTGAATACCGCTTCCCGAAGCTCCGGCAAGACCGATATTTCCACGATGGACCATACTGCAAAGTCCTATTGCCGTGCCGTTTATGAACGATAAGCCGCAGCCCGGTCCCATCATAAACAGTCCTTTTGAAAGCGCAAGTTTTTTAAGCTCGACTTCATCTTCGATACTTACGTTATCGCTGAACATAAAAACGTTCATTCCGTTTAAAAGGGCTCTCTTTGCCTCTTTTGCCGCATATTCGCCGGCAACGGATATAACAGCCATATTTGCTTCGGGCACAGCGGTTTTTGCGCCCGATATGCTTCTGAACGAGCTTGAAGTATCTGATTTTTCAGAAATGAGTTCTTCAAATTTTTCTTTTGCTTTTTCACAGTCCGCTTCGGTTTCCGCCCTTACCGCAATGATAAGGTCGTTCGGACCTGCGCTTTCCGCTTCATTCGCCCAAAGACCGAGGTCGCTGATTGTATCTTTATTAAGCGGTGTGCCCATACCGATTGAAGCATTGTCAACCCCGTCCGTTTCCGCAAGACGCCTTGCAATTTTCATAAGAAACACCGAATCGTAATAACGGTTTTTCTCAATGTAATTTTTTATAACCATTTTATCAACTCCTCATTGTTTGCCATACTGTAACCGAACAAAATACCATAACATGTTTCAATACCCGAAGTGCTGCCGTATTCCGCCAGTTCGTAGGTTAATGCTTTAAGCTTGTTTCCGTCACCGCAAATTGAATTTATCAGTTCATAAAGACTTGAATTTATATAGCCTTCGGCAACATCAATAAGCAAATTTTTGCTTACGGTTGTTGTTTTAACATCTCCTTTCAGCTTTAAAAAATCTGTAAGCTTTTCGTTAAAACCGGTATAACCGTATAAAAGGTAATTCCATGCCGCAATCCCCGATATAATATCATCGCAGGAAGGTGTAAGACCTACACCGAGACCTATTAAGCTTTCAAAACCCTCTGTTTCGTTTTTTTGCATTTTCATAAGTCCGCGTAAAAGCTTTTGCGTATATATTTTTTCGGTGATAATAGGACTATTTTTCCCGAGTTCTTTTAATAAACAATAAAATTTTATTATATTTCGCGGCACATCCCCGGATTTTTTCAGTTTTTCTCTGTGAACGGATATAATCTTCGGAGAATTGGAAATAAAAGCAATATTGCCTACAAAAATACCGTTGTTTTTTTTAACGGCTTTGTCGCCGTTTTCAAGTTCTATACCGCAAAAATCCGTGCCGCAGTCACAAATATACGCTCTTGTTGAAAATTTTTGCTTATTGTTAAAAACGGTAATCAGCTCGCCGCCGTCCGTAACTATATTAAAGCAATGCCTGTATATTCCGCAAATTGTTCCGCTTTGCCATTTAATGCTGTTTGCCCTGTCGCAGACATAATCAATATCATATATCATCTTTTGAAAATATAAAGCTCAGGAGGTATTTATCATCGGTATTGGGATAATCCTTTCTTGAGTGGACTCCTCTGCTTTCCTTTCGTTTTATTGCCGCTTTAACACAGCAGGTACATACAATAAGCATATTTTCACATTCTTTTTTTGAAACCTCCGCTTTGAAATCGGCGGGAGAACAATCACGGATTTGCTCCGATATTTCTTTAAGTTTTGTTTTTAGAAGTACAAGCTCTTTTTCAGTTCTTAAAGGTCCCATATAATTTGACATATTCTCATATATAGTCTTTTTAATATTTTCAAAAAAATCCTTTTGAACATTACCGTAAACGCTTGTTTGTTCTTCTGAAAAAGATGAATGGGGGACAGAGCAGTTTTTCGCGTATTCCGCCGCGCTTTTCCCTGCAATTGTTCCGAAAACATATACCTCCGTACCCGCATTTCCGCCGACTCTGTTTGCCCCGTGAAGCCCTCCCGTAACTTCGCCCGCGGCAAAAAGCCCATTAACCGAAGTGCGGCATTTTTCGTCAACGACAACTCCGCCCATAAACGAGTGAGCGCAGGGAGCCACTTCTATTTTTTCTTTTGTAATATCTATTCCCACGCCGAGAAAACGTTTATAATATAGAATATGGTCTTTTTTGATTTCTTTTTCGGGTATGTCCGTAAGGTCAAGATAAACGCCTCCGTGCGGCGTGCCGTTTCCCTTTTTGATTTCAGCGTAAATAAGCTTCGCAAGGGAGTCTTTCGGAATTTCGCCCTCGCTGCTATATTCTTTAAGCAAAAAGCGTTCCCCGTTTTTATTTGTTATTTTACCGCCATGACTTAAAAGCGTTGTGGATATTCCGAGCTTTTGAGGGAAAATACATCTGCACGGCTCAAATTGTATAAACTCCATATCGGTAAGATATGCTCCGGCTCTCAGCGCCGCTCCGTAGCCGTCGCCTGTCATGCAGGGGGCATATGTGCTTTCGCTTTCTATATGTATTCCTCCGCAGGCAAGAACAACCGCTTTTGCGCAGATATAAAATTTAATTTCGTTTTGAAGGTCAAAAACCGATACGCCGATTACTTTATTATCTTTTGTGATTAAATCACAGAGCATGGCGTTATCTATAATTTTTACACCGTTTTTCACAGCTTCGTCTTTATATCTTTCAAGCGTGGTTTTACCTGTGTGATTTTCAATATGCACAAGCCGCTCCGTACTGCAGCCAAGAGGTCTAAGCAGATTATATCCTTTTTCGTTTTTGTCAAATTTAAGACCTAAACGTTCTATGTTCTTCACTTCATCTGCCGAGTTTTTCGCAAGCGTAAAAGCAAGCTCCTGTTTTCCTATATATTTGCCGCCTTTAATCGTATCCTCACAAAAAAGCGCTGTGCTGTCGTTTTCGGACACGGCAGCGTTAAAGCCCAAAATAAAATTTGAAGCGGCAACGCTGCTTTTTGAGATGACGGCTACTTTTAAACCGCAAAGCGAAGCGCTATACGCAGCTTTTATTCCCGCCAATCCGGCGCCGGCAACAAGTATATCGGTATAAACGCTGTTCATTTTTATTCCTCACATTCTCCAAGTAATTTAAGCGCATTTTTACGGCAAATTTTTTCATATGTTTCAAAAGAAATTTTACCGTCAAGATACGCATTGTCAAGAAATTCCGAGAGCTTAAGCATATCATACGCGGGGTTTTGGGGATTGATATTTTCGGGGTCGTGAATATCTGTTGCGTAGAAAATTTTGTCCGCAAATTCTTCCATAAATTTATATGTATAATCAGGGTCACGCGTCATGGCACGATATCCTGAAAGTGAAGATAAATCACAGTACAGGTTGCTGTATTTTCTCATAAGCTCTCCGACTCTGCCTTCACGCGCAACCTTTCCGGCAGGATAGGAATCCCGTGTTTCTTCGGTTACATCTGCGTCAAGCTCCGACCAAAATCTTACGGAATGACCGATAACTTTAAGCTCCGGAAACATTTTAAGCACTTTTTCAAGCTTAGGCAGACCAAGCTCATCTACAACGCCGTAATCATTTTTGGGTTTCCCAAAATGCAGCGTTACGGACATACCGCATTTTTCGCAGTGTGAAAAAAGATTAAGCATACGCGGGTCATCAAGCGGGATATTGGGTATCAGTTCACTTACACCTTTTGCGCCTTGCGATTTATAATAGTTTAAATAATGCGAAAAATCCGTTTGAGGATTATTGTTTCCAAACCTCGGGTCGATTCCGCAGAACCACCATCCGATTGTATTATTATATTTTTCGGCAATTCTTTTTGCTTCTCTCGGAGAAAGTCTTTCGGTTGTAAATTCAGGGCAGGTTCCGGGAGGCAGCAGAACGCCTTTTTCAACGCCTATTTTATCATATATTTTTCTAAGCTCTTTCACCGTAGGATAAAAATGCCCCGATAATTTCGGAATACCCCTTTCTTCAATACAATGAACGTGCATATCTATTTTTTTTAACAACATTTTTAAACCCCTCCCGAATATTTTTCCTATATATAATGTAATTCATAATCACGAAAAAATGAATGCTTAAAATTATACAAAAAATTTTTTTATTTTAGGGCTTGCAAATTTTGGTTTTTTGTAGTATAATAAAATATTAAGTCTGTATTTCATATCCTTTAAAGAGAGGAATGTTATATAAATGAAAAACGAAAAAATTCCTGCCGTCATTGAAAAAAGCTTTAAAAACACTGTTTGGTGCAAGGAAATTTTAGAAGGAATAGGAAAACATAATTTTTTTGATATC
>CACZTG010000040.1 GCA_902783995.1 uncultured Ruminococcus sp.
CAGAGGAAACATTTTTTTGATTGAAAAATGTATAATTTACGGGGCTGTGAAAAATGATTTGATTTTATCACAGCCCTTTTGTATATGACTATATGACCCAAGCACAAATACCCTGCGATCAAAGGACGGCGGGTTTCCCTCAGTAAAGCGGGGGCGCCTGTCCGATATGGGATAAATCAAAAAAATTTTACATAAAAAATTTTTCTTTATTTAAAACGAAAAAATGAAAAATAATACTTGTAAAATGCTGAACTTTGTTGTATAATATATAATGGTTTGTTTTGTAATGTATCTGTCTGCCCGTGACATGTATATGGGTTACATAAATTTTCGGGCTGAAAGGCAAAGTGTAAAAGTATATGAGCATTAAAACTTTTAAAGGCGGCGTGCATCCGAACTATATGAAACACCTTACGAACGCCTCGCCCATAAAGGTGCTGGAGGCGGGTGATGAGGTCATAATTCCCTTGTCGCAGCATATAGGTAAAATATGTGAACCGCTTGTAAAAAAAGGTGATTACGTGAAAGTCGGTCAGAAAATAGGGGATGTAGATGCCTTTGTTTCTTCTCCCGTCCATGCCAGCGTTTCGGGTACCGTCAAGGCGGTTGAACCGAGACTGTCAAACGGCGGCGTTAAGGTGATGAGCGTTGTTATTGAAAACGATTATACTTATACAATGCTTGAGGATACAGGATTAGCCGGCGATTATGAGCATATGAGCCGTGAGGAAATAATAGATGTTATTCATAAGGCAGGTATCGTCGGTATGGGCGGTGCCGGATTCCCCATGCATATAAAGGTTGACCCGCCAAAGGATAAAATTATAAAATATATTATTGTAAACGGCGCGGAGTGTGAGCCGTATCTTTCATCGGACCACAGAACGATGCTTGAGCATACGGAAGAATTGCTTTTCGGAATAAAAGTGCTTATGAGTATATCAAACGCAAGGAGGACTTTTATTGCAGTCGAGGATAATAAGCCGGACGTTATAGCAAAGCTTCTTGCGGCGAAGCTTCCTTACAGCATTGAGGTTGTTCCGCTTGAAACAAAATATCCTCAGGGCTCGGAAAAGCATTTAATAAAAGCCGTGACGGGGCTTGAGGTGCCGCATGGCAAGCTTCCGGCAGATATGGGCGTTATTGTGAACAACGTTGATACTTGTATCTCGCTTTATAACGCGCTTATAAGGGGGTTGCCGCTTATACGCAGGAGAGTAACGGTTTCGGGCGGAGCGGTTAATAATCCCGGTGTCTATGATGTTCCTATCGGAATGACATTCCGTGAGCTTTTTGAAGCGGCGGGAGGCTTTAAGGAGGAACCGTCAAAAATTATAATGGGCGGTCCTATGATGGGTGCGGCGCAGGTGTCGCTTGATGTTCCTGTTGTAAAAACCACGTCGGGAATACTTGCCTTTACAAAAAAAGAAGGAAGAACATACGGCGAAAGCCCGTGTCTCAGGTGCGGAAAATGCGTTGATGTTTGTCCCATGCACCTTATGCCGAATGCGATTGCGACAGCGGCACGGTTTAATGATACCGAAAAAGCGGGAAAGCTTAACGCTATGGATTGCGTTGAATGCGGAAGCTGTTCATATACCTGTCCGTCGCACAGGTATCTTGTTGAAAGAATCAGGCTTGCCAAAAGCAGACTTCAGATGATTGCCGCAAGCAGAAAGTGAGGAAAAACAAGTTATGTCAGAAAAATATATGGTAACTTCATCACCGCATATTCACGGTGATTTCACTGTAAGAAGCATAATGCTTGATGTTATAATTGCACTTGTGCCGGCGGGACTTGCGGGGATTTTTTATTTCGGATTGCGTAGCCTCGCGGTTGTTGCAACAAGTATTGTTTCTTGCGTTTTATTTGAATACATATGGAATAAATTACTGAAAAAGCCGAATACTTTAGGCGACCTCAGCGCTGTTGTTACAGGTCTTTTAATTGCTTATAATATGCCTCCGACCATTCCGCTGTGGATGGTTTCGGTAGGCTCATTGTTTGCTATTATTGTTGTCAAGCAGTTTTTCGGAGGTCTCGGACAGAACTTTGTAAACCCCGCTCTTGCGGCAAGAGCGTTTATGCTTGCTTCGTGGGCGGGAGCTATGACAACGTGGATTTCGCCGTCACTTTTCGGCAGCGACGCAATGTCCTCC
>CACZTG010000041.1 GCA_902783995.1 uncultured Ruminococcus sp.
AAACACAGCGGGACTTATAGATGTTATTCATGGAAAGGACGGTTATGTTGCAGTCGGCGGAGATCCGTCAAACAGTGACCGTGGAAGCGCGACAGCAGGAATGACCGCAATATTTATACCCGATGACTATACACAGGGCTATAAAATAGGGAAATTTAATAATTTTACCGCGGAAATTCCTGTTTACCCAGCCCTGGATATAACCGTTTCACCCGAAAGGTCCGGCGGAACAGGAGGCGTTTTATATGTTTCAAACAACAATAGTGAGGAAATAAGTTCAGGAGCATATAAAACATATCTTTACTATGATATTACGGGTGTTGATAAGGAAAGTATAACAAAGGTATGCCTGGAGACTGTTTGTGTTCAAGGAGCCATAGGCGCAAATGAAACACTACAGATTTACGGTGTTCCGGATTTGAGTGATACGCTGCCGGCAGGAACGCTCACATGGGAAAATGCTCCCTGCAATCTGATAAATTCCTCAAACGCTTTAAGCGGAGCGGTATATTTATGTGATATTAACGTTAACCAAAAAAACACTGTTTTAATATCGGAAAGTAATGAGCTTACAAATTTTATACGCTCCGATACAAACGATATAATAGCCTTGATTATTATACGGGAATCACTAAAAAACAGCCGATATAGTCTGGCAAGCTCGCAAAATTTGTCTTATCCGCCACCGGTTTTAAAAATAGAAGGCGGCATGGAGCTGGAAGATTTTGAATACGCGTGGTATATAGCAAATAATCTGCCGGAGAGTACAGCAGGAGAAAAAATAAAAAAAGCGGCACTCATCTGGGCACTTGAGGATGCAAGAGATGCGGCAATGGACGGACTTTTTGTGCAGGCACAGCAACAGGTAAATGAAGTTAAGAATATGCTTTATGATGATATAGGTACGCTGAATGAGTATTTATTTCCTCAGATGAATGCAAGGGAAAGCAATCCGTATCTTCCGGGACTTGAAAGCAAGGCTGCCAACAATTTGAAAAAATATCGTGTTTATCATAAATCGTGGGACTGGGGAATAGAAAAATTTCCTCAGAGCAAAAATCTACGAAGTGAATTTGCAGAAAGAATTGAAGTTGATTCATTTTTGCTTTGCCGGGATTACGGAGCATATTCGGGAGACCCGGAACTTTTAAAGGATCTTTTAAAATGTCTTGAGGCACTCTGCTATTATCACAAGAATGGCAACATTAATACCGGAAGAAGCAGTCAGGACGCAAATATGAACCGGTTTGTATATGCTGCATATGATATAGCATTTTTGCAACTTATCACGGCATATCCGGACATACTGCCGCCATCTGTAAAAGAGCGTTGGGAAGATACGGTCGCAGATACTGCACAATATCAGATGAACACCTTTGGCACTGTAAATACAAGGCAGCCGCACGGTGCCGGATATTATGCCAATATGGATTGCTGTTACACTTCATTGATTGATTCCGCAGGAAGAATTTTGAATAGGCAAGATTATATTTTGTCTGCTTCTGCAAGATCTCAACGGATTGAGGATTATATGTGCATAGACGGTGCATGGCCGTATATGGGATATGCAAACGAGAGTCCTACCTATCACCAGACATGTATTCATTACCTTACATATTACTATCTTACAAGCAATAATCCGCAGACTTTATCAATGCTGCAAGAAACAGAGCCATATTATCCGTTGACAATAGAAAAAAATGCACTTATAGAATACTCAACAACGCTGTATTTTAAACAATATTGGGAAAAAGTTGAACCCGGATATATAGAGGTTATCGCGGCTTTGTCACAAAGTGGTGAGAACAGGTATCTGGCACAGTGTATTCTGGATTCTGAGGAGAACAGCGGATCAATTTTTGGGGCATTGTTTTATGACCCTGATATTACATTGGAAGAGACTGAAACCAACCAAGTGGTGTATGACCGCAATATTATGGGTCCGCGCGGGCACTTTGACAGTTTTGCATATTATGCAAACGGACGTGACTGGAAAGATGACAGAGGGAAGCCGACATTTGTGGGAGCGGTTTCAATAGGTGATGACGGTGCTTATCCGTCAGAGGGCTTTTTTGAAAACGCTTACGGCGGTGTGTATGATACAGCCAATCACGCACTTCATATAATGCAGGAAACCAGATTGCCCGCCGCATTTGATATGGAGGAAAGAAGCTCCGAAACCAATGATTATGCGTTGTTTAGTCAAGAAGGCGTTGCAGCATTCGGAACGAACTATTATCTTCAATATCCCCGTGACGGAGGAGCAAGAAGCATAGCATCGGATTTTTGCGGTACGCAGGAATGGATTATGTTTCCCGACAGGGTCATAGGAGCCGTTGAGACAAGTATTCCCGTGGAGTCAGAGTTATACGGCATGGAGGGAGTTTTGCAGTTCGGAGAGGGCAGAGGAAATGCTGCTGAAAATTTTGTGGTTGAACAAACAGCGAATAATGTTTATACATATGGTGGACTGCAGACTGTAATTCACGGTCAAAACTACGGGACCGTTTCGCTTGAGGCGCCGGTATATAGTGAGATTTTGCAGTATGGACCGACCAAGTATATAAAGTTTAACGATACGGATTTAACGGAAAGCCAAGTTTATGCACAGGGGACAACACGTTATTACATAGCTGAAATCGGTCTTGATGGACAAACGCCGTCAACTGTAAGCAGAACAAAAAACAACGGCATAAACATTCTTACAGTAGAAAAAGACGGAGAAATATGGTATCTGTTTCATAATACATCTTCATCCGATAAGGTAATAACGATTCCTGAAAATATGCTTTGTATAATGCAGCAGAATGAGGAAATAATGCTTGAAGGGCAGAATATTATAATAGATGCGTATGGAGTTATGCTCGGAAAGGCAATACAGATTGAATTTTTATACGGCGGAGAGCCGGCAAAGGAATTAACAGCAGGAAACAAACTTACTTTGAGGAAAAAAACGGAAGTTTCAGGGACTCTGCTGATTGCGGTATATAATAAAGGATTGCTGGTGAATATTAAAATTTCCGAGGAAAACGAAACGGAGCTTTATTTGCCGGAAGACACTTCAGGAATAACTGTTAAAGGCTTTATATGGCAGGATACAGAAACAATGCTGCCAATAGCAAAAGTGCTGGAACTTGGGAAAGAATAAGAGGATAGCACTATTCAATATTTTAATTTCAGAGGCAGGAAAAATCAGATTTTTGTATTCCTGCCTCATTGTATATGCCCCCGGACTATCCGGGGGGTTCATATACAATAACACAACATGAGGGGATGGTTCTGTTATGTTCGTGTCAAGTCTGTACAATTTAAAAAAGGCTCTGTAATACTTGAGATGGGATAATATACCGACCCGATAATAGTTTATATCGCATGGCAGATTGACAAATATAAGGATATGGAATGGATAAATACAGAACAAAATCTTGTCAAAATCGGAAGATGTGATAGTGGTAAACGATGACGGCATAGAGATACACTTAAAATGCGGAGCCGTAATAACAAAAGAATATGTAAAATGAGGATACAGACAAAACCGTGAAGCTGATTATGCAGCTTCACGGTTTTTTTGGGGCTCTTTTCTTAAAACCGTGGACATAACGAAAAAAATATGATATAATAAATCCGGTGATGAAAATGACAGGATTTGATAATTATGA
>CACZTG010000042.1 GCA_902783995.1 uncultured Ruminococcus sp.
AAACCTTCTTCTAATGCTCCTCCGCTATACTCCTTTATGCTTTCGGGGTACAAGAAACCGTCTGAAATTTTTTTTGCCGTAAATGTAAATAACAATTTCTCATCAGCTTCAAGCTTCGGCTCGTTTTTCAGACTTTCCTCGCATCTTATTCCCCTCGCCGCAAACCCGGGATTATTTTTTACTACCATTCCGTGCGCCGAGCCCGATGGGTACATACCTTCATCATATAAAATGACCTTCATATTAAGCCTTTGTGCTTCTTCCACCGCGCATTTTACATAGCTCATATATTTTTCGGACATATAAGGTATCTCTCGCGGCAAACCGATTCTCGGGTGAATAATAAATCCGTTTACACCCTTTTCGTTCATTTTTCTGATTTGTTCGATAATTTTATCCTCTCTAAGCTCATCATTCCAAAACCAAAACGGCATGGGTGAAAATTCACTGCCCGGGTTTAAAAGATTTTTAAGTGTCTCTTTATTCATATTCAGCTCTCCAGATATATAACCTGATTTTCTTTTAATTTAGATATATCTTCATTAGTTTCTCTGAAAAAATTATCCTCGTCTATAAGGTATGCTTTCATATCCGCGCCGCAGTCAAGGCTTATTTCCGTATCCTTTCCGGTATTTGAAATAAGTATTCCCCTTTTTTCACCGTCTGTCGCCGCCAAAACATAAATACCTTCTTCGTCACATTCGGATTTTACGCTCTCACCAAGTTCATAAAGCCTTCCGAAAGCCTTAAAGGCGTAGTAAGTACAAAGCGGCTCGTAAGTCATAGGATTAAACAGACCGCCATACATGGAAGCGCCGAGCCTTGCGTCATAATAGCACATCATTGACATTTTTGTGTTTTGCATAGCACACATCATTGCCGCCGCGTTTGCCGACGCTACGGATTTTCCGCGCTCTTTGACACGTGCATTTGTGTTCCATTCGTTTAAATGTATTTCAACACCTGAAAGACCTGCCTCAGAAAGACGCTTTTCAACATATTTCTGCCTTTTAAGAGTTGCTTCAACAGGCGCGTAGCTATGATGAGAAAAGAAATCAAACGGAAGCTGTTCCTTTGTAACCATATCTAAAAACCCATCAAAAAACTCAATAAAATATTCTGTTCTCTTTTCCCAATCTGTAGGATTTTCCTTCATTCCAAGACCTATACCGATAGATTTTTCGATATCCTCTATACTATCTATAACGTAAAAACCCGAATGTCCGTATCCGCCTATTTTTATTGTACTGCCGAAACATTCCCGCAAATGCTTTGAGGTTACCCGATAAAGCTCGTAAAATTCCTCTTTTGTACCGTGCCACATCATATTTTGAGTATTATCTATACCGTTATCCGGCTCATTCCAGATTTCCCAATACTTGATGTCGTAATGAAATCCGTCTGCCCAGCCCTCGTTATAATGACGGATAATGTGCTCGCAAATCCTTGCCCACTTTTTCATATCCCCAGGCGGAAAAATTCTGTACGCCTTTATTTTATGAAAGTTCTCAATACTGACTCCGAGGCGATAAACCGGCTCACAGTTATTTTTTTCAAGAGCGCTAATCAGCATATCCGTAAAAACAAAATCGTACGCGGAGGGGTCATTTTCATCTGCTTCAAAATTCCTGAAAATATTAGGTATGTCAACAAAAAGATTTCCGCCGAACCAGCCTCCCACGTCATGAAGGCGCGAATACGGAATATTCGCCTCTCCTAAATATTTAACAAAAGAAAAATCCATGCCGCCGAAGGGAGGCTGTCCCACTCCGTGCATCGGCTTGATTTTTCCGACCTTTTCACCAAAATCAATACTTATCTTTGCCATATTACTGTTCCTTTTTTATTAAATTTACGGGGCTGTTTACATCACAACAGCCCCCCGACTTTTTTACAATCAACCCTTTACACCGCCGACATTTATACCGCCCATAATATACTTTTTGAAAAACGCAAATATTAAAAGCTGCGGCATACTGCCTATAATAAGACCCATAAGATATGTATTCATTTTTACCGTTCCGTCATTGCCCATTAAGAATATTTTAGCCGGCAACAGCTGCTTTGCGGTATCCTGAATTATAAGATACGGTCCGAAGAAATTTGACCATGCCCCCGAAAGAGTAGCAATAGATTCATATATTATTATCGGTACACTAAGCGGAATCATAACACTGAAGAATATCCGTAATCTGCCTGCCCCGTCAATTGTGGCGGCTTCGACTATAGAATCCGATACAGCGTCAAACGCGTTTTTAAAAAGCATAATCGCGAAGGCATCTACTGCGCCGCCAAGCCATAACGGCCAATATGTATCAAGCAAATTTATGCCGATTCCAAATTCTGTTCTCGACGCAAACGGGAACGAAAGAAAGCTTATGTAGTTAGGCACTGTTCTCATCTGAGACGGCATCATCATAGTCCAGAGTATCAGCGCAAAAATAACCGTGCTTCCCTTTGGTTTCAGTTTCGAGAAAGTATATCCGGCAAATGTGCAGACAGTAATTTTAAGTGCCCACGCAATAACAGAATAGTAAACTGTATTAATAATACTTCTTCCGAATTTCAACTGATTCCACGAATCGCTTATACGTGTGAAAAAAATATTCAGGGATATTTTTTCCGGAAAGAATTTTGTACTTGTATATATTTCGTTTGGTGCTTTAAGAGCCGTAAAGACAGTCCATACAGCAGGAAGAAATGTTATTATGCAACACAAAATCAATATGGAAAAGAAAATCCAATATATAAGTTTGCCTTTTGTGCCTTTTAAATCAACGTTTGTAAGCAGACCCGTGGTTTTTTCCTGAAACTTACTCATATTTTTCCCTTCCTTTACAGACTTTCTTCAAGCTTCTTATTCAGCTTGAAATAAAAGATTGTCATAAATATAAGTACAACAAATATTATTGTACCGAGAGCCATTGCGTGTCCGACTCTTTGAGTAACAAAGCCGTATTTATAAAGCTGATAACCAAGAGATGCCGAAGCGCCGTCAGGTCCGCCGCCGGTCATTGCGAGCGGCTGTTCCATAACCTGAAATACTCCTATTATTTGCCGTACAAAGTTAAGTATCAACACTCCCATTATCTGAGGACGCATAACATACCATGCACGCTTTATCATTCCCGCGCCGTCTATCGTGGCAGCCTCGTAAAGAGACTGATTTACGCTTTGCAGCGCCGAATAATACAGCAGCATAGCACCCGGAAAGCTTTTCCATGTCATTGATACAATTATCCACAGAATTGTAAAACGCCCGTCATTCAGCCACTGATACGGTGACATACCAAGCTTTATAAGAAGCATATTTAAAAGTCCTATATCGGTAGGGTCATACATCTGCTTCCACAAAAGTGAAACAGCTATTGCTGGTATAACGGAAGGCAAATAAAGAAACGTCATTATTTTCTGTTTAAAATAAACCATCTCATTTACAATGACCGCAAGCAGAACGGGCGGCAAAAAGCCAACTGCAATTGACCATACTACATATTTTAATGTGTTAAGAAAGAGAGGTATAAACTGCGTATCCTTCATTACTTCTATATAATTTCTGAAACCGATATAATATTTAGGCGTATATCCCTTCATTTTAAACAGTGACCATACAAAGCCCATTACTGTCGGACGCCATATGAAAAGATACATAAGTATAATAGCGGGCAGCGCAAAAAGCCACGAGCTTGATTTTCTGTAAAACGCACCGCTTTTTATTTTTTTTCTCTTTCCGTGGTTATCGTTGCTCATTCGGTATCCTCCTAAAAGTGGTTTTTTTAATTAAAAATTATTCAGGAAGTTTGTCTGAAAATCCGTGTTTGCTTTCTTTAAAAGCGCGGCGCAATCTGCGTCTTTATCCCCCAGAACATTCTGAATACAGTTATCAAGAATACCGTACAAATCCTGAGCGCATATAGGTTCTTCAGGCTGAACCTCAACCTTTTCATCATTTAAAAATTCGTTATAAAGTCTGACGTTGTTCGGGCTTACATTGGCATATTTTTCAATAAGCTCGTTCTGGAACTGCTGCTTTGCACTTTCATCGTTCCAGGGGCTGAGTGATTTTATACCTATAACAGCTCCCTGGTCTCTGCTCTGCTCAATTTTATCCGTCAAAGCCTTTTTGCCCGACTCATCAATATCATACCCGTTTCCGGTAAATTCCAAAAATCTTATTGAGGCGTCAATCTGTTCTTCTGTCGCATCATCCCTTATAGCCCTTGTGTCACCGCCGAGAAGTGTTACGTAACGCTTGGGACCTGCCGGAATTGCTATCATACCGAGTGAATCGGGATTAATACTGTATGTTGCTATCTGATTTCCTATTGTTCCCGAACTTAACATCATAGCCGCTTTGCCTGTTGCAAGGTATTCTGCTGTACCGTTATTGTCTATGAGAGTATTTTGAGGAAATACCCCATATTTCCATTTAAGGTCCTTTATAAACTGAAGCGCCTGTACACATTCGGGTGAATCAAATGTTGCAATCCACTTTCCGTTTTCGTCCTGCTTCATAAATTCTGTACCGAAGGACCATGCAATAACAGTGAATATCCAGCCGCCCGCATTGTTCATTGTAGGCATAACAAAGCCGTCTTTTCCTGTTTCTTCTTTTATCTGCTTTGCAAATTCAGCCATTTCATACCAATCTTTTGGCTGTTTCGGTGTTCCGTCTGCTTCCACAAGACCTGCCTCTTTAAACAAGTCCATATTTATCGCGAGTCCGAGTATATATGTTGACATAGGGAACGAATAAATTCTGCCGTCCTTTGAAATTACACTCTCAACCTTCTTTGTGAACTTGCCCTCATATCCTCTTTTTTTAAGAACGTCTGTAATATCTGCCGCATACTCACCGTCTATTATTCGCTGTATCTCCGTAAAATTACAACGGTAAATTGTCGGAAGCGTGCCGGACTCAGCTTTCGGATAGAATGTCTGCAAGTTAAAAGTCCATGTATCACCTGTTAAATCAACATCGGGGTTAGCTTCTTCAAAAGCTTTTTCTCTTTCGAGAGCTTTCGGATAATCCTTTGAATCGGGATCTGGCCAGCCGCTTGTTGAAATAGCTATTCTGCCGTCCTCCGTCCTTCCCTTATTTGCATTTCCGCAGCTTACAAGAGTAAGACATAATGCAAAAATCAGTACCGTGCATAAAATTTTTCTGAGTTTCATTGTAACCACTTTCCTTTCCGGTTTTATTTATATTTATTTATAAATAATAAACATCTGGGGTTGCATTCTGTTTGTCCCTATGAATACCGTTGAACAGTTTTCTTTGTCATTTTGATATGTAACAATATCGCTTGTTGTAGCCTGTGAAACAGGATTCTTTGTTTGTGATGTGTCATAAACCACAACAGGTTTTGCCATAGCGTTAATTGCGAAATCATATTCCGCGCCGCTTGTAAAGCCTATTCTGACAACATTATCCACAACACTGTGCGCATATCCCACAAACATTCCCGTAATGTCGTTAAGCGCCGTTATTGCTCTATGCTCGCCTGTTCTGTAATCATATACTACGGTACAGCTTTTGACTTTTCCGTAGCTGTCTTTTTTAACGGTAACAACATCACCCGGCAGCACTCCGTTTTCCGAGAACAGCTTGCTTACGCTTTCATCTGCTTTTATACTGACATGTGATACACCCTGATAACCTTCAAGAACTTCAACTGTGTTACCGTCATCGTCAGCGCTGTGTGTAATCTTTTCGGCAAGTATAGGCATTTCAGCATTTACTCTGCTTGGGTCATAGGCTTTTAAAAGTACATATTTCGTTACACCGATATTTTCCGCTGTTTTATAGCTCTCGGCATAAGCACCTGTGTCATTTGCAAGCTTTGAGCCGACAGTAACAAAAAAGTCGTCATCGCTTGCGTCATCATAGTCGGTTTCAAAAGGTGCAACAAAAATCTTTGTGTTTTCGTCAAATACTATTTTTTCGCCTATTCTCGCAGCTCCGGCAGTTGCTCTTATAAGCCTTTGAGTATAAGTTGTTTCGCTGTCGTACAGGAAAGGAACCTCTATCTGCAAGGAATTTGATGTTTCTTTCCCCTGATTATAGGTTGTTGTATCAATCTCTTTTATCTCACCGCTTGCGTCTTTCTTTATAAGCGCAAACTGAGCCGTAAGCTTATTTCCTCCCGCTAAAAGAGCAGTGTTTGCTTCCTTTGCGTCTTTATACCTTGTGCCGTCTATAACAAGCTTTTCGGCGCACTTCACAAAGCTTACCTTGCTGTCCTCGCCAAGCAGCTTTATGTACATATTCTTTTCATGGTCCTCTAATGTCGTTTTAAGCAGAAACGCACCCTGAAAGTTATCAGCTGCCGCCTTAATAAATACTATCTCACCATAAACATTTAAATAAGCCGTAACATTATCGCCGATGTCATAATTATCAGCCGATACTTTGTCATCAACACGGTATTCTACTCCGTTTATTGTAACCTTTGTGTTATTCTCGTTATCAATCTGCTCAATTATACCGTTTGCTGAGTTGTAGCTTACATATACCTCCATGTGCTTTTCATCTTTTGATTTATAAACGGTCAAAACGGCGCCTTTTTTTATATCCTCAAAAGACATTTCCTCGTTACCCATAAGCTTAATGCTGAAGGTATCGTAATCACTTTCATCAAGATTAATAAAATCCTGAGGCTTGTTCTTATCGTAAACTATACGGTCTGTGCTGTTTATGGTATCCGCAATATAGTTTTCATATTCTCTGACTACCATAACCGTATATTTGCCGCCGTCCGAAACAAGCTTAAGCTCGTATCTTCTGTTATTTAAAACCGTTTCGTAGCCGGAATCAACAATTCCGCCGTTATACACAAGAAGTACGCTTCTGTCAAGATTTATTTTATGCTTTTTTTCTTTTTCATCAAAATATGTGTATGTGAAAGTATCGGTATCAAGATATGCGTCAAAGTCAACGGAAACGTATTTAATATCCTGTGAGGAATCCTTGCGTCCTACCCACAAAAGCTTTTTTTCATCAGATGAGCCTTTGTCCTCGTAAAAAAATTCAATTCTCTCTCCGAGATACTCAATCATATTAAAGCCTTCACCGTTATATGTTTCACTGTCTATCAGAACTTTATCTTTTTTTAATGTTCCTCCGCCTATTATGACTGAGTTTGCGCCGTTAACATAACCTTTTCCGTAATAAATATCTCTGTACGACGAAATGAGCGTTTCATCATCACTCACTTCATATGTTACGGAATCTCCGTATAAATAACCCGGTTCCATAATATTGACAGTGAGAGCGTTAAATAATATATGCAGCATATCCGACATTGTGACCTTTTCGCCGCCGGTTGCTCCGTCAGATAACTTTATACGGTTCGCGGCGGTGGTATAGCCTGCCGGATATCCTCCGAAACCTTCCGCGTACCCGCGATAACCCATAGCGCACAATAATATTTTATAAGCGGCACTCTTGGTTATCGGCTCACCCGGAGCAAAAATCTTATTTTCCGTTCCGTTTAAAATACCCATTTCCGTTAAAATTGAAATTTCATTAAACGCCCAATAGTTTTTCGGTACGTCATAGAAATATACCTCTGTGCCGCTGTATGATGTTTTGCCCATCATTCTTGCAACCGACGCCGCAAAATCGGAGCGCGGTACTTCATATGACAGCGGAAGGTTATAGTCATAATAATCCGGAATAATTTTAAATGTTTTAAGAACAGTCATCATCTTCCGTATTTCGGGAGGAATGTTTTCTTCCGATGAGGCTCCGCGTTCGGATATCGCCGCTACGGTATTGTCTGCGGCGCTTACTCCCATAATACCGAAACTGCATAACAAATTTGCTGCCGTTAAAATTGCAATTAATCTCGCCTTAATCATAAAACTTCTTCCCTCCCTCTTAACCTTGCAGTTCATTAAATACACTGTATATTATTTTTGCCGCCTGAGCTCTTGTTGCAAGTCCTTCAGGCTCAAAAGTCGTTTCCGTTACCCCGTTTATCGCGCCCATTGCGTGAAGCGCGTTAACGGCACTCTTGGCATAATCCGCAATTTTTTCGTCATCATCAAACTTAAATCCGTCTGTTTTCATATTGACATTACGATATTGTAACGCGTTATATATCATTACTGCCATATCCTGTCTTGTAATGTTATAACCGGCACCGAACATTCCGTTTCCTATTCCCTTTACAATGCCAAGCTTCGCGGCAATATTTATATATTTAACAAACCAATCGCTGTCCGAAGCGTCAGAAAATACATTTTCGTTATATTCGTAGTCGGAAGCTCCGAGTGCTCCGACAAGTATTTTTGCAAATTCTTCTCTTGTTATATTTCTTGACGGCTCAAATCTGTCCCCGCCGACTCCGTTTATAATGTTCCTGTCGGCAAGAGCTAAAATTCCTACCATTGCCCACTCGTAATTATCAATATCATTAAATGTTTTCGTCACGGGTGTAACCTTGATGCTGCCTGTGTCCGACGCAGGAACCTGAACAGATTTAAGTGAAGATTTTTTACCGCCGCCGGTACTCTGTGATGAAGACGGCGTTGATACTTCCGTACTTTTATCATATGCGCTTTTAAAGCTGCCTGCGTCTTTAAAGGTCTTTCCCATAAGTTCCCGGCAAGC
The DNA here is from genome assembly GCA_902783995.1 of uncultured Ruminococcus sp. Next base: position 8,618 of record CACZTG010000042.1, read on the forward strand.
CTCGGCGGATATTGGCTTATTTATGCCTATCTCTGTGCCGCAGGTTTCAAGAATCTTCTTTAACTCGCCGTAACCGTTTCCGTATTTCGCGGCAGTCAGTATGAGCGCTTCATTTATTGCCTTTTCAAGCTGTTCCGGCTCATCAATATCTTTGCCCGAAATAAGACTCGTAAAATATTTACCTTTTTCATCCGTCGTCAGGGTTTCAGCACAAAGGGACTTAACAGCATCGTCTATCAGCAGCTTATTTATATCATCAGCAATATTATTTATTTTTCTGCCGTTGAGATACTGAATGGCAACATATGTATTGAACATTTCCGCATTTCCTGTTTCATTTTCAACACTCAACGGATTTTCCTTGATATATTCAAAATAAGGCTCAGCTTCATCGCCAAGAACAGTATCTCCCAAAAGCTCGCTGTCAAAGTTAAGAGTTGAACGCTTATTATTTAAAATATTTTTAAACTCCGTAAAATCGTCGGACGCCGCAGCGGTATTAAGCTCACCGCATACAGTCACAAAATCGGAACGGGAGGTTAAATACACGCTTTCCGTATCCTGCTTTGTATCATCAATATAAATTGCGGCAGGGTAATTCCCCGATTCAAGGTTTGATTCTGTATTATCTTTACTGTCAAATCTTACATCAAGCGAATACTTGCCTTCTTTCACCGGTGCCTGTGCCCTGTAGAATACAAGAGAATCGGCGTTTTCAAGTCCATCGCCCGTTTCAAATGTGTTGCCGGGCTTCAAAATCTGAACAGTCAAATATTTGCTGTCCTCATTTGCCGTGCCGCTTATATTCAGCACCGAATTGTTATATGAATATGTAATAACAGGCTTTGATGAATTGCTTGAAAGCGTCTCAGACTCGTCCGCAGATGAGCTTTCAAAAAGCGTTTCACTGCAATAAGGATATGAATTTTTAAAACCTTTCCAAAGACACAGCGAAACCTTATCCACCTTGCTCATATCAAGGATACCTGCGCCCGGAACAGTAAAGGAAAACGATTTTATCCCCTTTTCTCCGACACCGATTTCCATAGGCTTTACGCTTGAAGTCGATAAAAGCATTCCGTCTCCGTAATATGCAATGAAAAGCAAACTTTCAAGCGCCGTATCCGAGTTGTTTGCATATGCAATTTTAACATTTACAATTGAATTGTTTGAAATGTCCGACAACGAACTGACCGGTGTATTCTCAATCATTACAGAGCCTATTTTCATAAGTTCCGCCATATTATTAAGGTCAATAGAGGAATCATACTCATAGTACTCTATCCTCACATCGTCCATATAAACAGAAGTACCGCCGACAGCGTTAAATACTATGCCTGCCACAGATGTAAGTGTTGCAAATTCAAGTGAAAAATTTGCAATTTCCGATGACGAATTATGTTCTTTCATGGTAACCGACGCCATCTTATTTATAACATCAAGCACCATATCGGCATCATACCAATTTGAAGCATCAAGATCAATCTGTCCGACGTCTGTTACAAGCGCAGGAGTTCCCCCGTTATCAATAAGTTTAAAGGCTTGACACAAATCAACATTATATTCGGGAACAACGCTTGCCTGAAAACCCGAATCCCCGATTACTGAAGGTTTAATCTTAAAACTCACTCTTATTTTGCCGCGCGACGACTGCGTTTTTGAATCTACCAATTTATTATAAATCGGCATATATACAAGACCTGATTTTTCTGTTGTTCCTTCTGTGTCCGGGTCATCGCCCAACCTGACTACTTTGCTTGATAAATCAGCGTCTAACGTAACGCCGTAATCTCTGCCGCCCGGTGACAGCGCTCTCCAAGGCGTAAATCCTTCAAAATAGCTGTCTCCTGTGATGCTTTCCGTTGTATCGCCCAATGTCATATCGGAGGTTGCCGGCTCAACTTTTGTGAGTTTTTCAAAATCATCCTCATATATCAATGTTTCTCTCGGCGCCGGTGCTATCGAAATGTCATCAATGTAAACACGATGAGCGTTTGTAATGCCAAGTGCCGAAAATTTTAAAAATCCGACTGTTTCGTTTGCATTGAAGTTTATCGGACTTCTGCGCGCAATCAGCGTACCACCTTTGTAAACCTCCACCGAATAATACCGGTCATCAAGGTTTACTTTAGCCTTGACATCATACCAGTCCAATGATATGCCGGCGCCCGAAAGGGTATGCTGCAGAATTGAATTTTTATTGTTATAACTCGTCATATAATCACGGTAACCGAGATACATCTTGTTACTGTATGCCGCAACTATGCTGTGCTGTGCAATCCTTGCATTGGCAGCAGAACCGTCCATCGTGTTCATGCTGAAAAGAAACTGAACAGGAGCAGTCGATGTTGCATAAGGTCTGAATTTAAAATTTATTTCCCAGCTGCCTGTCGCATGCGTAGCATCTCCCTGTCCGGGAAACTTTCTTCCGAGCCCGACGGTGCTATTGCTCTTATCCTGATTGGGAGTACCAAGCATAAGGCATTTCCGTTCCCCATAATTCACGACCTGAGCAAAGCTTGTAAGATTTTTATAAGGAGCAGCCGAGGTATCGGTATATATGCTGCTCTCGCCTACCATATACCAACCGTCATCCATCAAGGCATTCATGGTGCCTGAAATATTGTCATCAAGCGTATAATTCTCAAAATCCTCAAAAAACGCCGAATCCTCCGCGAATACGTCAGACATGGGAACTATCGTGAAAAATGCCGTTGTAAGTGCAATAACGGATATCAACGCTACTATTTTCTTTATCTTCATTTCGTAATACCTCCATTTATTTAGCGTTCAAAAGCTTCATGGTACCAAACAGTGTGACATCTTTATGCAAACCTATACCCGAACAATATTCAATCCAGCCGCGTCTGCCCTGACCATCGTTA
>CACZTG010000043.1 GCA_902783995.1 uncultured Ruminococcus sp.
AGCCTTGCGATTTCCTCATCCTTATTAACAAGCTCGTCAAGCGGAATCGCTATCTCCGCGCCGTCAACGACTGCTGTAACGGCAGTTTCGGGTATGTCGGCTTTATTCTCCGTTATAACGGTCTCTAAAGCTGAACAAAGCTTTTCAAAAAACATTTTTCCCTGACTGAAAACATCGCCCTGCTTTGTCACAAAAATCAGTTTTGCTTTTTTTGAATTCGGCACGTTCTTTTCGGTCCGTATATTTCTTACGGCTTTTATTGCCGCCATAATTTTTTCCATATCACGCGCTTCTTCATCAAAATTAAGGCTTTCGTCCGCTTTCGGCCAATCCGAAATCATAATGCTCTCACCTTCGTGCGGAAGATGCTGCCATATTTCTTCGGTTATAAAAGGCATAAACGGGTGAAGCAGCTTCATTGCATTTGAAAGAACATAACAAAGTACATTTTCGGCAGCAAGTCTTGACGGATTTTCTTTATCGAAAAGACGCGGTTTTACAAGCTCGATATACCAGTCGCAGAAGTTATCCCAAAGAAAATCGTAAAGCTTTGAAACAGCTATTCCAAGCTCAAATTTATCAAGATTTTCTGTTACTTCCGATATAAGAGCATTAAACTTTGTGAGAAGCCATTTATCTTCAATGAGAAGTTCATCTTTTTCGGGAAGTCTGCACTCATCTATATCAAGATTCATAAGTGTAAACCTTGAGGCGTTCCAAATTTTATTCGCGAAATTACGGCTTGCTTCTACGGTTTTTGAGCCGACAATCTTGTTTACCTCGGGATTCGGGTTCTGCCCTTCCGGCACAGGCGGGTCATATGTTACGGGGAAACGCATATCGTTGCCGGGAGCAACTCCCGTAACAAGCGTAAGCCTTAAAGCGTCCGCGCCGTACATATCAATTATCTGAAGCGGGTCAACGCCGTTACCCTTTGATTTTGACATTTTTTCGCCTTTGCCGTCACGCACAAGGCCGTGAATAAACACATGCTTAAACGGCACCTCTCCCATATGCTCAAGCCCTGAAAAAATCATTCTCGATACCCAGAAAAAGATTATATCATAGCCCGTAACAAGCACATCGGTCGGATAAAAATATTTCAGTTCTTCGGTGTTATCCGGCCAGCCGAGAGTAGAAAAAGGCCAAAGAGCGGAAGAAAACCATGTATCAAGCACGTCCTCCTCCTGATGTACCTTTCCGCCGCATTTCGGGCATACCGTAATATCTTCTTTTGATACTGTTGTTTCGCCGCAGGCGTCACAATAAAAGGCAGGTATTCTGTGTCCCCACCAAAGCTGACGTGAGATGCACCAGTCAAACACGCCTTCCATCCAATTGTTGTATATTTTCGTAAAACGCTCGGGAACAAAACGTGTCCTGCCCGCGTTGACCGCGTCAAGAGCAGGCTTTGCAAGCGGCTGCATTTTTACAAACCACTGCTTTGAAACAATAGGCTCAACCGTACTTCCGCAGCGATAGCAGGTTCCCACATTATGCGAATGGGGCTCAACTTTTACAAGCAAGCCTTCCGCCTCAAGGTCGGCAACCATAGCCTTACGCGCCTCATAGCGGTCCATACCCTCATATTTGCCGCCAAACTCATTGATTGTCGCGTCATCGTTCAACACTTTGATTATTTCAAGCCCGTGACGTTTACCGACTTCAAAGTCGTTAGGGTCATGAGCAGGTGTGATTTTAACACAGCCCGTACCGAAATCCTTATCAACATATTCATCGGCAATAACGGGTATTTCCCTGCCGACAAGAGGTAAAATAAGAGTTTTTCCGACAATGTTTTTATATCTCTCATCTTCGGGATTTACGGCAACGGCGGTATCACCTAAAAGCGTTTCGGGACGTGTGGTCGCAATAACCACAAATTCGTCCGAGCCTTTTATCGGATATTTTATATGCCAGAAATTGCCCTGTTGCTCTGTATGCTCAACTTCCTCGTTTGAAAGAGCCGTTACACAATGCGGGCACCAATTGATTATTCTCGGTCCCTGATAAATAAGACCTTTATTATATAAATTCACAAAAACTTCACGAACAGCCTTGGAACAGCCTTCGTCCATAGTGAAGCGTTCCCGTTCCCAGTCGCAGGACGAGCCGAGCTTTTTGAGCTGATTTATTATTCTGCTGCCGTATTCGTTTTTCCAATCCCAGACACGTTCAAGAAATTTTTCTCTGCCGAGGTCATAACGGGAAAGCCCCTCTTTTCTAAGCTCCGCTTCAACCTTTATTTGAGTTGCTATACCCGCATGGTCGGTTCCGGGCATCCAAAGAGTGGAATAGCCCTGCATTCTTTTGTATCTTATAAGAATATCCTGCAGTGTTTCATCAAAAGCATGTCCCATATGAAGCTGCCCCGTAACGTTTGGAGGCGGAATTACAATTGTAAAAGGTTTTTTGTTTTTATCAACCTTCGCGTGAAAATACCCTTTTTCTGTCCAGGTTTTATAAATTCTGTCCTCAAACGACGATGGGTCATAGTTTTTGTCAATATTTTCCATTATAAATCCTTGCCTTTCGTAGATTATACATAGTAAATGCAGCGTCAGCCGTTAAACGTTGGCGCCGCATAGTTTTATTTTTTGTTTTTACTTAAAACCGTCTGTAAGATAGAGCGCTAAAAGCCCTGCAACGGCAATTACGACTCCGATAATTTTAAATATCAGAACAGTTTTTTCGGTCATACCTGATTTAACGCCGAAAAAAGGTACAGCGTAAATCATTACAACACCAAGAAAAGCAAGTATCCAAAATAAAGTATGCATGTTTTTCCCTCCGTTTCAAATATTTCAAAAATAGTCCGGTATAAAAATAATTCTACCCTATAATAATAGCACAAAATCCACAAAATGTCAATGTTTTTATTAAATATAATACCTACGCTTCTCTGTGCAGACCGTCAAGTTTTTTAATTATACTTCTTGTTCTGGTTCCGACAAGCTTTTCAAGGTCTCCGCTTGTCTGATTTAAATGACGCTGCGCATCGGACAGTGTACTTTCAAATTTCACAAACTCTGTTTTGATTTCCGCAAGCGCCGCATAGACCTCCGCCGCCTTTTTTTCAAGCTTCGCACTTCTGAACGCCGCCTGCAAGCTGTTTAAAAGCGCTGTAAGCGTTGTGGGACCGGAAATAATAATACGATATTTCTGCTGCAAATATTCTACAAGTCCGTCCCTTTTAACAACCTCACAGTAAAGCCCCTCAAGCGGCAAAAACATAACGGCATAATCGGTTGTAAGAGGCGGATTAATATATTTTTCAGATATGTCTTTTGCGGATTTTTTTACAGCGTCTTCAAGCTCTTTTGCGTATTTTTCAGTATCGTCACGGCTATTATCATACGCGTCCTGAAGCCTTGTAAAGCTTTCAACAGGAAATTTTGAGTCAATGGGAAGGTATATTATATCATCTCCCGAAGGTATTTTAACCGCAAATTCAACAGATTGACCGCTTCCCGGCTTCGCGGAAAAATTTTTTTCGTATTGTTCGGCTGACAGCATTTGAGAAAGCAGCCTGTCAAGCTGAAGCTCGCCCCATACGCCTCTGTTTTTTACATTTGAAAGCACTTTTTTCAGGTCGCCGATACTTTCGGCAATCCCACGCATTTCACCTATACCGCGGTCAACCTGCTCAAGTTTGTCATTAACCGCTTTAAAAGACTGTCCTATATGCTCTCCGAGAGTTTTATTAAGATTGTCGTCAACGGTTTTTCTTATTTCTTCGATAGATTTTTCATTGCGGGTTTCAATATCTGAAAGACGTGTATCAATTCTGCGGTTTTGCGACTCAAGCTTAGCGTCAAGCCCTGCCGCGAAACGTGAAAGGCTTGCGGAAAGCTCCTCTCTGCCAAGACGCAATTCGTTAAGATTCTCGCGGTGCTGTCCTAAAAATTCTTCCCGTCCGATAATATTTTTGTTGTCCGGCTTTAACAACAGAAATATCACAATTAATATAAGAAGCAAAACAAAAATAGCAAGTGTTATACATATATAAAGCAAAAAATCACCTTCCCGTTTTTTTACAATATTAGTATAACATTTTTTAGCTTTAATGTCAAATATACCGTATTATTTTTTTGTAATCGGGCAAAATTTAATTTAGAAAAAAGCACAAAGGAAAGGAACGTATTTATGATAAATAAAGTCGAAATCTGCGGTGTAAACACCTCCAAGCTGCCCGTTTTAAGCGCCGTAAAGAAAATCGAGCTTTTAAAGAAAATTAAACAGGGTGATAAAGCCGCCAAAACCGAATTTATTGAAGGAAATTTACGTCTGGTGCTCAGCGTTCTGCAGCGTTTTTCGGGACGCGGAGAACAAATTGACGACCTTTTTCAGGTGGGCTGTGTGGGCTTAATAAAGGCAATGGATAATTTTGATTTGTCACTCGGCGTACAGTTTTCAACCTATGCCGTTCCGATGATAATAGGTGAAATAAGAAGATATCTGCGTGACAATAACGCTATCAGAGTAAGCCGCTCTCTCCGAGATACGGCATATCGTGCCCTGCAGACAAAGGAAAATCTTACAGCAAAAACCGGACAGGAGCCTTCCGCCGGCGATATTGCAAAGGAAATGGGAATAGACGCCGAAGATGTTGTTTTTGCGCTTAACGCTATTGCCGACCCGGTATCGCTTTTTGAACCTGTATATCACGACGGTGAGGATGCGGCATATATTGTTGACCAGGTAAAAGATACAAAAAACAGCGATGAAAAATGGATTCAGGAAATAGCTTTAAGACAGGCTATGGAAAATTTAAGCGAGAGAGAAAAGCATATTTTGCAGCTGCGTTTTTACCGCGGCAGAACGCAGATGGAGGTTGCGGAAGAAATAGGAATTTCACAGGCACAGGTAAGCCGCCTTGAAAAGAGCGCGCTTACGCATATGAAAAAATATATGTAAAATAAGCGGCACGGTCTCGCAAAAACCGTGCCGCTCTTTTTTTGTTTTTCAAACCTCATCGGAAAAGACTTCTCTGCTTTCATTTGCCGACTTATAAAACATATCAATTATTTTTGTGACATTTAAAGTTTCCTCCGGCTTAACAATAGGCAACGATTCGCCTTTAAGCACTTTCCTCAGGTTATCGACAAGGTAAATATGACCGGGAAACGGCGTATCATACGGAACAGTAACCTTTTTAAGGTCGTTTTCCTCATCGGCTCCGCTGTAAATTTTCCCTTCCGGAAGGAAAATTCCATATTTTTTTCCTATAATCCTGATATCCGCGGTTTCCGGCATATTTGCCGCCCATGCAACTTTAAACGGTACTTTTATTCCGCCTTCAAAGGTAAGTATGCCGCAGGAAAAATCTTCAACGTCCATTTCATCGGGGTTAAATTTTCTCGCAATATCAACGTTTCCCGTAAGAGCGCCGCTTGAAACAAGTGAACCGATTTCATTTTTATGGTTTTGTGCTGTATGCGCATTAACGCTTAATATTTTCGGATTTCCCATAAGCCATACAAGCGCGTCAAGCATATGCACGCCAATATCAATAAAAGCGCCTCCGCAGCTGAATTTTTTCATATGGAATGTACCCCAGAAAGGTATTCCCCGACGGCGTATTCTTGATAATTCACCGTAGTATATGTCATCAGTACCGTTTTTATCAATATATTCCTTTGCCGCAAGCCTGTCGGGTGTAAAGCGCATACTTTGACAAGCCATAAGCACCTTGCTCTTTTCCTTTGCAAGCTCAAACATTTCCTTCGCGTCACTGTATGATACGGCAAGCGGCTTTTCGCAAAGGACATTTGCGCCATGCGACAGAGCCATAACCGTATATTCTTTATGAAAACAGTTTGGAACGCAAACGGAAACCAGGTCGGGCTTTTGCTCGGCAAACATTTTTTCCGCATCGGTATAGTATTTTTTTATGCCGTGCTTTTCGGCAGTCTGTTTCGCCGCCTTTTCGTTGATATCCTGAACGGCAACAATTTCAAAATCCTCTTTAAAATGCTTATATGCCGGAATATGAGCATTGTTAGCAATCATTCCGCAGCTTATTATTGCGACTCTAATCAATTAAACCTGCCTCCTTTAAAAAACCGAATGTTTCATAATCCGGCTTTGTTGCTCTGTATTCAAGTCCAACAAAGCCGCCATAATTCAGTCTTGATATTTCTTTTAAAATATTCACATAATCAACATTACCCGTACCCGGTTCATGCCGCCCCGGCGCGTCCGCAACGTGAAAATGACCTATTATGTCAATATTGTTTTTAATATCTTCAACTCGAAAATCTTCCATCATATTTTGATGGTATATGTCATAAAGCATTTTTATATTCGGGCTGTCTGCCTTCCTTATAAGCTCAAAAACAGGCTTTGCGTAGGGCATCGAGTAGCCTTCTCTGTCAATATTATTCAGCGGCTCAATTATAAGAGTGGCGTTTTCCTTTTCAAGAATCGGTTTAGCTGCCAAAAGACATTTTAACGCGTTTTCTTCAGAATACTCTTTATGCTCGCCTATTAACACTATCATTGCACTTGCGTCAAGCTTTTTATATATAGGAAGGCTTTCATTCAGCGCAGCAACAAATTCCTCCGTTCTTCCATTGTTTAATATTCCTCTTGAAAGGTCGTAGGAAAGCTTTTCATCAGTGCTGTCCATATTGAATATTGATACATTCATTCCGCTGTCAATAATTTTACCGATATCTTTATTTGTCCATTTCCAAAATTCTATCGTATCAATACCGCACTTTTTTACCTCTTTCGGTCTTTCGTAAAAATCGCAGTATGAAAACATCATATCAATACATGCGCTGATTTTCAATTATATCACATCTTTCTTAATTCCATTGTAATTTTATAATAAAATTATATATTTTTTTGTCTATTTTATCAATAGACAAAACTACCGTGTTTTTGTATAATACAACAGGGAGGCGAATTATTATGCTGAATATGGATATTTTTCAGTCCGAAAGCGTCCGCATAGATACAATTGCCTTTAATCGCGGTAAGGTCAAACCGAGCGATGACCTTGTCTGCCGCGACGGTGTAAGGCTTTTTGACCGCTTTTTCTATGTATCAAAGGGGGCTATTCACTTTGACCTGCCAAGCGGTGAAAAGCTTACGGCAGGGAGTGGCGATATAGTTTATTTACCAAACAATTGCTGTTATGTATGCCACTGGGATAAAGAGCCTGTCGGCGAATATTATACAATTGCGTTTGTATTATTTAACAGCAAAAATGAGCCTTTCTCAATAGGCAATAAAATAGAAATTGCTCTTTCCGACACACACGGCAAATATCTTGATTACGCGAAAAATCTCTGCGAAATATGGTTTCGGGGAGAATTTGGATATATGTTAAAATGCCGCTCGGTGCTTTGGGATTTTTTATATAATATCGCTGTTGATATCGAAACCAAAAACCTGCGTCACAACCATAACGGAATATATAAAGCGCTCTTATACTTACGCAACAACTATACAACCGATGTTTCCCCCGCTTACCTTGCTGAGCTTTGCAATATGAGTATGACGGCTTTTCACAGAAATTTTGCTGAAGTGACAGGCACTTCACCCGTTAAATACAAAAACCGCCTTCGTATGGAAAAGGCGGCAACACTTTTAAAAACGGGAGAGTATAACGTCAGCGAAGCCTGTCGTCTTGTAGGTTGTCCGGATATATATTATTTTAACAGGCTTTTTAACAGATACATAGGCGTTAATCCTTCAAAGCTTTTACCGTAGCGGTGTTTAATGTTTATTATTTTAAAAGGGTGGCTTTTGCCACCCTTTTAAAAATTCATATTAAAAATGAATTAATATTACAATGTTCCTGTTACGGTTATTGTCGCCGTACCCGGCGTAACGGTTACAATGCCGCTTACAGGGTCCTGCGAGATTGTTGCCTCGGGAACCGTAATTTGTCCGGCATTTGTTGTAAACAAGCCTGTAGCTTCACTGTATGTGTACTCTGTCCACAATGCCCCATTATAGGTTACGGAAATTCCCGAAAGCGTAGGACTAAACGTATCCGTTATAACAAGGTTATCCGCTTCCTGCGCAGGAGCATTTCCCGTATTTTCAATAACAAAGGTATAGGTGATTGTGCCGTTTTCTTCAACAGAAAGCGGTGAAAGTGATTTTGTTATGCTAAGGATAGGTTCATCTGATACAATAAGCGCCGCGGAAGCCGAAACAGGTGCGGCAACAGAAGGAGCAGTCACTTCGGCAGTATTTACTATTGAGCTTCCTGCCGATAAAGGAGCGTATTCATTCGGAACAGCGCTGTAAAGCAAAAGCAAGTTGCCGCTTGCCGGAACGGTAAGATCGCTTATTTCAAGACCGTCTGCCGCCGTTACTGTCGGTGTGGGCAGCAATGTACCGTCCGAAAAAGCATAAACAGAGCCGTCCTCAAAGTCAAGCGGAATACGCGTTTCGGTTTCCGAAAAAGAATACTCGCCAAGATTATCCGTTACCGTAACGTCTGTTACCGGTGCCGAGCCTGAATTTACAATGCTTACTGCGTAATCAACAGGCTCTCCGGCAACATAGCTGTCCGATAAAACAGATTTTGTTACAGTCAGCGATTCAAGTATTTCGCCTGTTGTAACATTGGAATTTGTAGTTGTACCGCCATATGATAAGGTGGCACGGTTATAGAAAACAGCCATTTATTTTCCTCCATATTCTTAATATTATATTTCAGGCAAAATTTATCGTTTCTGTTTGCCTGAGGAACAATCCTGTTCCTAATTATATAATATTAAAAAAAGAGGTTAAATGTGCAAGCAAATTGAAAAACGTAAAAACGGAGACGCGTTTCGCGCCTCCGTTTAACGTTTAAAACTAAACCTTCTGTTTTGTTTTAAGTATTATTCCTGGCTTATGAAGCTAATTCTTGCAGCGTGCTGAAGAATTGCAACAGCGTCTGCGCCATCAACACCGGCAGGTGCAGCAACGTCAGCCTGTGCGGTGAAAGGAATCAAACTTGCACTGCCGCCTGCAGCAACTGTGAGAACAACAACAGCGTCATATGTGTTAATAGAACTATTGTTATCAGCGTCACCCTTGATGCCTGATGCAACAGGTCCTGCTGATGTTACTGTGATAGTAACAGGTGAAGAATCAGCATAAACACCTGCAGCTCTTGTTACTCTTGCAATCATGGTGTAAGTACCTGCTGCCGGAGCGGTAGCTGTGTAAGTACCGTTTAAATAAGTACCGTTAAGAGAAGTATAGGTTTCGCCGCCGTTTGATGAGTAAAGAACATCAACACCTGTTGCAGCGTCGCTGCCAAATACGTCTTTAAGCGCGATGCTGAAAGTAAGAGTTGAACCTTCTGTAACTGTGTTGGAAGAAGCTGTGAAGCTTGCAACCTTAAATGCTACACCGTAAGCTGCGAAATCATCTGTATCCATTGTGCCGAGATCCATTGTTGTGGAACCAGCCCAGATGTAATAATCTGTGCTTTCAGCAACGTCCGGAAGAACAACATTGAAGCTGAACCGTGCCGCACCGTTTGCTGCCATAGCCTGATCTACATAATAAACATAATAGTCAGCAGCTGCAGCTTCGCCAACAGCAAGATTTACTGTGTCACCTGTAACGAATGCACTGTTGTCACCCTCACCGAACATAAGGATGGAAACTTCATCCGTGCCTGTTGCTGTAACATTAACAACAACACTGTACTCGTAACCTGCACCGTTTGGTCCTACATAAGTCATTGAAGCATTTGCAACTGTAACAGGAGCAGCCATAGAAACTGCCTGCAGCATGCAGAGTGCCATAACAACCATGAGAACAAGACTTACCATTTTTTTCACAAAAATCACTCTCCTGATTACTTGGTAGCGCCTTCCGGGCGCCCCGTTTTTTTATTTTTATATTAAATATAATATAAACAAAATCACAACGTTTTCTTAACGTCAATTTCATTATACCACAAAATTTTCAAGATTGCAAGTGTTTTTTATTTTTTTACTATTTGTATAATAATAATATGGTTTTTTTATGCACACTGCACAAGATTTACCTTCCGCATATTTTAAAATACGTAAAAAATAATATTTTTGCAAAAATGTTATTGCAAACTGAAAAGCTTTGTGGTATAATATGAGCGTACAGCCGTTTGAGTATGCTTTAAGTCACGCTTTTTCGGCTGTGACACCGGTTAATTTTAATATTTTCTGAAAGGAGAAAAAATTATGAAATATTCAGCGGAAGTTGAAGCAATGTGTCCTCTCGCAAAGGGCGCGTATCACGGTCCTGCGCCGATACCGCAGGAAGGTAAATGGACGCAGGTGAAAGAAGTTAAGGATATATCCGGTCTTACGCACGGTATTGGCTGGTGTGCTCCTCAGCAGGGAACCTGTAAGCTTACCTTAAATATAAAGGAAGGAATTATTCAGGAGGC
>CACZTG010000044.1 GCA_902783995.1 uncultured Ruminococcus sp.
CGCAAGTATGGCAATTGACAGCGGAAAGGCAATATATGATATTGACATTTCAATGCTTCAGAAAACGTTGGAGGAACAAGACGTAATTATACATTTTGACGATTCGCTTGTGATTCCGGGAGAAGCCGAAAAGGTTGATGTGGGACACATATAAAAAAGAGCCTCGGTACGATGCAAATCTGCCGAGGCTTACTTAATAAATGTTTTTCGGTTAATAATCAAGAATAATAACAAGGGTGAAGCTACCGAAGAAAAGAAGCATTATACTTGACAAATAAGACGAAATTTTATATAATTATTATATAGTTTTCATAATAGTTGTATGATTCCATTTGTTGGAGAGAGAAATTTATAGGAGAAAGAACATGAGAAAAAGTACGCTGATATCTTTTGTTATTTTACTTGTTTTTACAGCGCGGCTTGTTTCATATGCGGCAGATATTCCAAAATCGCTTTGGGCGGATATTGACGCTTTCGGGGCTTATTACGCGGCGGGAAATGATGAGGGTATTTATTCTGAAGGCTGTAAAATAATTTCCGTTATGGAAGCGCAGCCGGAGTCGCAGACACGCACAGAGATGCTTGCGGGCAAATATTATCAGGTCGCGCAGGCGGCGGAGGCGCTTGAGCTTTATGATGAAGCTGTGCGTTGTTACCTAAAATATATACCTTACGGCGAAATTATGGGCGAAACGGACGGGGTGATTTTTGCAAGGAAAAAAGCGAAGCTTCTTGCAGGGCGGCTTAAAGTATTTTTTAAAGATTACTCGTTCTCACGTCCTGTTATGTATTACGGCGCAAAATTTGAGCCGGAGGAAGGCGTGCTTTTCGGTTCGGTATATGATAAAGACAGCCGCGTGAACGGTTATGACAAGGAAAAAATCAAAGAGTTTTACAGAAAAGTAAATTCGGCAAATCTTGTGTACCTTGAATTTGGTGATGATATTGAAGCTTATGGCAGATACGATAGGTTTTTCGGAGAAATAAAAAATTCAGGCGCGACAGTAATGTTTGCGTGGAACACGGCTTTGTTTTTGCCGGACATTGAGGAATATTCGGGGTATATAAAAAACACAATAGATTATCTCGGAAATACAGGAGTTAATATCATTTTGAGGTTCAGCAATGAAATGAATGTTGCTCCAAACGGTGATAATCCGTCCGAATATATAAGGGCGTTTCGGTATGTTGCGGACGTGGCGCATACAAAGAGCAATATTGCCGTTTGCTGGGCGCCTAACGATATAAGTGCGCTTGACAGGGGTTTTAAGGAATATTATCCCGGCGATGAATATGTAGATTGGATTGGCGTAAGCTTATATATGAACAGGTTTTTTAAAGGTGTGCCGAACCCTGATGCCCGTCAGCAGGATATTGACGATACGTATTTTCTTTGCGGAGATTATGCCGACCCGACTTTAAGGGTTTCGGATATTGTGGAGTTTATGCGGGCGGAGGATATAAAAAAGCCTCTCGCGATATCCGAATGCGGAACTCCGCAGAAAACAAATTTTACGGAAGACTGCCTTAAATGGGGTACTGCTCATATAGGAAAGCTTTACGGGGAGCTTGTAAGAAATTATCCGCAAATTAAGCTGATTTGCTATTTTAACATTGAGCGCAAGGACGAATCCCAAAGATACCAGCTTTATGACTGTCCGCAGCTTACGGAAGAATATATTAGAGCTGTAAGCGATGATATTTTTCTTGACAGTGCGGAAAGACAAATCGGTTTTTGTTATAATCCTGTAATTTCTGATAGTATAAGCAGCGAAACTTTAGAGGTTTCGGCTTCGGCATATTATCCTCATACGGATTATGGTATGGTGACCTATTTTATTGACGGAATTTACGCCGGCGGCAGCGCTGCGGCTCCTTATAACTGCGTTCTTGATTTGAGCGGTCTTTCGGAAGGCAGTCATATTTTAAAGGTCAATTACGCGCAGGACGGAAAAGAACTTCTTGTAAAGGAGTACGGTTTTAATTATGTTAAGCCGATAAATGTCATTTTAAACGGAGAAAAGCTTGTGTTCACCGATGTGGCGCCTTTTATTAAGGACGACCGCACTCTTGTACCGCTTCGGGCAATTTTTGAAGCGCTTGGCGCTGAAATAGAGTGGGATGACGAAACAAAAACAGTTACTTCGACAAGCGGCGGGGTAACGGTGAGCTTTACGATAGGAAGTCCGGAGCTTATAAGAAACGGCGAAGTAATTGTTCTCGACGTGCCTTCGCAGATATATGAAAGCCGTACGGTTGTGCCTGTAAGAGCTATTGCGGAGAGCTTCGGCGCAAAGGTATCATGGATAGCCGAAACGCGGACGGTTGATATTATATACGAAATTTAAAAAGGAAATATTTATGAAAAAGAAAAATATTTTACCTCAGCTTTTGCTGACATTTATCAAAATAGGGCTTTTCACCTTCGGCGGCGGATACGCTATGATTTCCGTTATTGAGAATATCTGCGTTGAAAAAAAGAAGTGGATTACCCATGAAGATATGGTGAATGTAACGGTTATTGCAGAGTCAACTCCGGGACCTATTGCCATAAACTGCGCGACCTTTGTGGGTTATAAACAGGCAGGTGTACCCGGCTCAATTGCCGCAACCTTTGGTATTGTACTTCCTTCGTTTATTGTTATAACGCTGATATCAATGTTTTTTGATAATTTCCTTGAAATAAAGGTGATTGCCGATGCTTTTAAGGGCATCAAGGTCGGCGTCGCGGTGCTTATTATTGATGTTGCCTTTAAGATGATAAAGAAAATGAAAAAAGATACCCTTTCGCTTATATTAATGGCAGGCTCTCTTTGCATTATGCTTGCTGTGAATATTTTTTCCGTTAAGTTTTCATCAATAAGCCTTTTGATTATTGCGGCAGTGATAAGTCTTGTCGTTTTTGCCGTAAGGGAAGGAAGGGCAAAATTATGATATATCTTGAGCTTTTTTACGCTTTTTTAAAGGTCGGTTGCTTCGCGTTCGGGGGCGCGTATGCCGCCATACCGCTTATACGTGATACGGTACTTGCGTATGGCTGGCTGAACGACGAAACTCTCTCTTATCTTATTGCCGTAAGCGAAAGCACGCCGGGTCCTATAATGGTTAATCTCGCAACCTATGTGGGTAATACGCAGGGTGGAGTCTTTGGCGCGGCGCTTGCAACGCTTGGCGTAATTTTACCGGCATTTTTAATTATAATAATCATAATGTCGCTTATAAAAAACGTTATGGATAACAGGTGTTTTAAAGCAGTGCTTGACGGGCTTAACGCCTGTGTTATCGGAATAATTGCCGCAACAGGGCTTTATATGCTTCTTAAAAGTTGCTTTTCTTTGAAAGAAGGTTTTTCTTATGACAAAAAAGCCGTTATTACAGCTGTGATTTTAATTGCGGCAGGGGAAATATACAGAAAAATTAAAAAGAAAAAAATATCCCCGATAACAACAATTGTTCTGTCCGCTGTTATCGGGGCTGTGGTTTACGGTTTTTAATCTATGCCGGTTACTTCGTAGCCGGCTTTTTCTACCGTTTCTTTCAAAACCTCATCCGAAACGTCTTTGGTAAGAGTAACAGTGGCTTTGCCGCCGTCATCAAGGCTGACTTCGGCAGTAACGCCGTTTATGGCGTTTAACGCTTCCGATACTCTTCCTGTGCAGTGACTGCACATCATTCCTTTAATTTTAATGATTTTTGTCATTTTCCTTTCACTCTCCTTATTTCTTTTAGCGATATTATCTTTTTTTCCGAAATATCTGAGCCTGAGCGCGTTTGAAACAACAAACAGACTTGACATACTCATGGCGAGCGAGCCTATCATGGGGTTAAGCTTTATACCGAAACGGGGGAAAAGCAGACCTGCGGCAATAGGTATGCCGAGGACATTATAGAAAAACGCCCAGAACAGGTTTTGCTTTATATTACGCATTACGGCGCGGCTTAACTCGTAGGCTTTCACACAATCACTGAAATCACCGTGCATAAGTATAACATCTGCGGAGTCAATCGCGGCGTCTGTGGAGCCTCCTATGGCAATACCTATATCCGCTCTCGCAAGCGCCGGCGCATCGTTTATGCCATCGCCTATCATTGCCGTAACCTTGCCGTTTGTCATAAGTGAGCGGACAGCCGATTCTTTTTCGTCCGGCTTAACCTCCGCAACAATATTTTCAATGCCGGCTTTTGCGGCAATTGCTTTTGCGGTCAGCTTATTATCGCCTGTAAGCATTGTAATTTCAATTCCGTCTTTTTTTAGCTTAAAAACGGCATCTTTTACGTTTTCTCTTAAAATGTCGCTTACCGCAATCAAACCTATATAATTGCCGTCATAAGCGAAATATAAAACGGTTTTACCTTCTTTAAACAGGTTTGTATCCTCATTAAAAGTAATATTTCTGCTTTTCATAAGCTCGGTGTTGCCCGCGAGAATTTCTTTTTCATTGATTTTTCCGCTTATGCCGCCTCCCGGTATCTGTAAAAAGTCATTGACTTCACTAAGCGGCATATTTGCCGCTTTTTCGGTTATCGCGGCGGAAAGAGGATGCTCCGATTTATTTTCGAGTGAAGCGGCGAGTGTTAAAAGCTCATTTTCCGAAATGCCGTCCGAGGGAATAATATCGGTGACAGTCGGTTTGCCGTAGGTAAGAGTGCCTGTTTTGTCCGTAACGAGTGCCTTAATACCGGACAGTGTTTCAAGCGCCCGCGCGTTTTTAAAAAGTATTCCCATTTGCGCTCCTCTGCCCGTTCCCGCCATAATTGCGGTGGGAGTTGCAAGTCCAAGAGCGCAGGGACAGGAAATAACAAGAACGGAAATCGCGAAATTAAGAGCTTCACCAAAATTTTTGCCGAGCAGTATCCATATAATAAAGGTTAGGACCGAAACGGCAATAACACAGGGAACAAACACACCGCATACTTTGTCGGCAATACGGGCGACAGGGGCTTTATCCGCCGCCGCGCCGCGTACAAGCTCAATAATTTTTGCAAAAAGCGTATCTTTTCCTACCGCTTCGGCACGGAAAGTAATATATCCGCTTTTAAGTATTGTCGCTCCCGTGACTTTTGAGCCTTTTTCTTTTGTAACGGGTATGCTTTCGCCTGTTATTGCGCTTTCATCGACAAGGCCGCTGCCGCCCGTAATAATGCCGTCGCAGGGAAAGCTTTCGCCTGTTTTGACAATTACTTCATCGCCTGTGGCAAGCTCGCTTGCTTTTACGGTAATTTCTTTGCCGTCACGAATTATGCGGGCTTCCTGAGGCGCAAGCTTCATAAGCGCGGAAACAGCGTCGGAGGTGTGTTTTTTTGCTCGCGCTTCAAGATATTTTCCGACGGTTATTAAAGTTAAAATCATGGCGGCTGACTCAAAATATAAATTCATCGCGTATTTTTCAGCGTTTATAAAATCGCCTCTGCCGGAAAAAATACAGATACGGTAAAGCGAATATATGCCGTAAATCAGCGCTGCCGCCGAGCCTGTCGCCACAAGAGTATCCATATTCGGAGCTCCGTGCGCCACTGCTTTGAAGCCGCTTTTATAAAACTTAAAGTTGATAAAAATTATCGGTACGGCAAACAAAAGCTGAGTGAGGGCATAGACGGAAAGAAACTCGTTTTCCATAAAAAAGGCGGTAAAAGGCGCGCCTATCATATGCCCCATAGATACATACATAAGCGGAACAAGAAAGATTATTGAAAAAATAAGCCTTTTTTTCATAGCTTCCGTTTCGTCATTTTTATGTTGATTTTCACTGCTTTCACCGTGAAGCTTTGCGCCGTAGCCGCCGCTTTTGACGGCATTTATTATATCCGAAGCGCTGACGCTCGCGTCATGCTCCGCGACCATACTGTTTTCAAGCAAATTGACCTTTACATCACACACTCCGCTTAAGCTTTTTACGCTTTTCTCGACATGAGCGCTGCAAGCGGCACAGCTCATGCCCGTGATATCGAATTGTTCTTTAACAGTGCTCATATAATCTCCTTTCCTTAAAGAGGCGGTTATTTATTTAATCTTAATATAGCGTGAAGCGTGTTACCGTCCTCCGATTTTATTGTAACGATATAATCGTTTTCCGTTTCTTTTACAAGGCATTTTAACCTTTCGGCGTTTTTAACTTCTTTTTTATAAAGAATTTCAAAATTATCCGCCTGCGGCATTTCTTTTCCTATTGCCATAAGCGCAAGTGTCATATAATGCGTGTTGTTCATATGATAGTTCATATCAATCCAGTCCGGCTGTACGGTATGAAAATAAACCTTGTCCGCGTTTTCGGGTTCTCCCGGCTTTACATTTATACCGTTTTCAAAGTTTGAGTATTCACCCCTGCCATATTTTTCCGAAAGCTCCTCAGAGCAGCTGCAGGGCTCGTTTTTTTCTGTATTTACCTGTACCCACCGTGAAATCGCCTTGACAAGAAGGTCGCCGTTTTCGCCGCGAAGCTCAAATTCACGTTCCGAGTAAAACCGCCTTATTGAGCGTACCCAGGTATATGCCGTGACTTCTTCGGCGTATTCGGGTCTGCGCACTACCTCAACCTTCCACGCAAGAAGCAGCCAGGTTGTATGCGTTCTCTCGTATGTATCACGCAGGCCGTCACCGCACAGATTCGCGTGGATGCCTGCCATATTTTCAAAAAAAGTCAGAACAGATGAGTTTTTTACCTGTAATTTTTTATCTATATCCTTAAAGCCAATATAAAAGTTATGCTTTACCGTCATATATTTATGCCTCCGTAATAAAATGCTTAATAAGAGCTTTTGCGGCATAAATATCTTTTTCCGATATGATTTCGTTTGCGGTATTAAGATATCTGACCGGAACACATATTGACGCCGCCTTGCTTCCTCCCGCAGCGCATTGCGCGGTGGGAGCTTCGGTTTGCTGCTCATTAAAAGAAGCGTATTGAACGGAAACGCTGTTTTTAAAGGCTGTTTCACGGAAATCCGATACAAGTGAAGGACTTAAAACGCTTCTGCCGTCCTTAACGGCAATTACGGCGCCGCCTTTAAGCTTTATTTCGCTTTTGCCGCACGGAATATCATCGGCTTTTACCGTATCAAGAGCTATAAAGATATCGGGCATTACAGAGTTTATAACAGGC
>CACZTG010000045.1 GCA_902783995.1 uncultured Ruminococcus sp.
AAAGCGAGGGAAATTCACTTAACCTCCCCTGTCGTTACTGCGGCTTTCGGACGAATGCTTACGGCAAACTCTATGATGGGTATAATGTTGAAAAACGTAAAAGAAACGATTTCCCTTCAGATCCGCGGTGACGGTCCGCTTGAAAGTGCCGTTACGGTTTCGGATTGTTTCGGAAACGTAAGAGGATACGTAGCAAATCCTGTTGTAGATATTCCTCTTAAATACCGCGGAAAGCTTGACGTCGGAGGCGCAGTCGGAAGCGGAACATTAACCGTCGTACGTGATATGGGCTTAAAGGAGCCCTATGTCGGCAAAGTTCAGCTTCAGACCGGCGAAATTGCGGAAGATTTAGCCTACTATTACGGCGTTTCGGAGCAGGTACCTTCCGTTGTGGCTCTCGGTGTTCTTGTCGATGTTGATTGCTCCGTTAAAGCTGCGGGCGGATATATTGTGCAGCTTATGCCCGATGCCACCGAAGATGAAATATGCCGTATAGAAAAAAACATAAAGGAGCAGAAACCCGTAAGCACTCTTATCGCGGAGGGAGCAAGCCCCGAAATGCTGCTTGACTGTGTTCTTAAAGGCTTTAATCTTAAACCTGTGACGGAGGTTACCCCCGATTATAAATGTAACTGCACAAAGGAACGCATTGAAAAAGCACTTGTTTCTCTCGGCAAAATCGAGCTTAAAAAAATTGCCGCGGAGGACGGCGGAGCTGAGCTTGGCTGCTACTTTTGCGGTAAAAAATACAATTTTTCGGCAGATGAACTTATAAATCTTTCGGAGAAAATTTAAAAAACACTTGAATATTTTGGAAATATATTGTATAATTATATGTATAAAAAAGAAAGAATATTGAAAGGCGGATTTTTAATGGAACAATTCGGACAATACGGAATGATTATTTACCTTGTTATTATCTTTGCGGTTATGTACTTTATTATGATAAGACCGCAGCGCAAACAGGAAAAACAGCAGCAGGCTATGATTAACGCTGTAAAAGTCGGTGATGAAATAATTACCATCGGCGGCGTACACGGAAAAATCACAAAGATAAAGGATAACGATATTACAATTGTAACATCAATGCAAAAAACATCGCTTGAAATTTCACGTTGGGCTATTAAAGATGTAACAAAATATGTCGAGGATATTAAGGCAGAAAAGAAAACTCTTGACAGTAAAACTCTTGAAGAAGCTGAAAAAGCAAAAGAAGAAGATTGATTTTTGCCTGTCAGGTAAAAGAAGCAGCTCTGCGCAGTTTGCTTAGCCGAAAGGAGCGGAATATGTCTGAAAAAAGAGATTTTGGCATACTTGCCTTCTTTTTGCCGTTTACACTTCTTGGTATAGTGCTTACTCTGGCCGCGTTTTTATTTATTGCGGCATTATATCTTTTTATACCCTTCAGTCAACAGGTTTTGAAAGTTATTACAGCGGCTGTGTCGGTTTGTGTAATTCTTATTATTTCTTACACTTCATCAAAAGAAGCGGCTTCTGTTTTAACCGGCGGCATAACAGCGCTTATTTATTCTGTTCTCCACCGTTTTTTTGCTGTGGTTTTCGGCATAATACCGCTCTTATCCGTAAGAACTCCGTTTATGATTTTGACGGGATTCCTTATCGGTCTTATTGGCGCGGTTTTCGGCGGCGGAAGCAAAATAAGGCGCAGACGCAGATACAGATAGCTTTTATAGGAATGTATGTATATGACAAATAGCAGGTTTGCTGTAATTACAGCGTTTATTTCAACAATTCTTATAGTTATGATACTGCTTTCGTCAACTCTCGGTCTTGTTGTTTCAAATGAAACTCAGATGAAAGAGCTTATGAAAAGAAGCGGTGAAAAAGCGGCAGGAAGTACCCTTGCGGAAATTTCCGGTCTGTTTTTTGCTGTCATGCCGGACGAAACGGCAGCTCTGCAAAAAAACAACCGCAGTGAAAAAACGGACAAGCTTGTGTTTTTAAGCGCAGCTTTTTGCGGTATTAAATTCATACGTAATTTTATAGCTAAAACAACAAATAAAATTTTTATTAAACCGAATCTGACAGCGACGGTCGTGCTTTTGGAATAAAATTTCTCTGATATAAAACCACATTTTTACAATTTTGAAAGGATTGATTTTTTAATGAAAGCAAAAAGTATAACAAAATTAGTGCTGATTGTACTTATAATTGCCGGTCTTATCTGCCTTTCCGTTTTCGGTCTCAGCTTTAACGGCAAAACTTACATCAGTAAAGCATCCGAAGGCATAAAATACGGTCTGGACATTGCCGGCGGCACTTCAATTCTTTACGAAGCGCAGCAAAATAATGTCAGCGCCGAAGAAGCAAATACCGTTATAAATATTATGAGAACACGTCTTGACGAAAAAGGCTATACCGAAGCTACGATAACACGTGAGGGCGAAAAAAGGTTTGCCGTTGAAATTCCCGATGTTACAGACACCCAGGAGGTCGTTGAAATTCTCGGAACAACAGCAAAGCTTACCTTTGTTGACCCCGAAGACAAGGTTATAATTGACGGAAGCATGGTTAAAAACGCAAATGCAAACGTTACCACCGATTCAACAACGGGCAGAACAAAAACCGTTGTAAACCTTGAATTCAAGGATGAAGGTACAAAAGCCTTTACAGAAGCTACACAAAGGCTTTACGGTCAGCCCGACGGTCAGAATTTCATTGCCATAAAGCTTGACGACACCGTTGTTTCGGCTCCGAGAGTAAACAGCGTAATCAATGATTCTTCCTGTATAATTGAAGGCGATTTCACAACAGATGAAGCAAAAAATCTTGCTTCGCTTATAAACTCGGGTAATCTTCCCTTTGAACTTAAAGAAATCAGCTCAAACAGTGTTGACGCCACACTGGGACACGGCGCACTCGGAAACGCAGTAAAGGCAGGTTTAATCAGCCTTATAATTATAATGCTGTTTATGATTGTATTTTACCGTCTTTCGGGCTTCCTTGCTTCAATTGCGCTTGCTTTCTACACTTCAATCGTTGTGCTTATACTTTCGCTCTTCCATGTAAACCTTACCCTTTCGGGTATTGCCGGTATCGTGCTTTCAATGGGTATGGCGGTTGACGCCAACGTCGTTATTTTCGAGCGTATCATTGACGAGCTTAATAACGGCAAGAGCGTCGGCGCTGCGGTAAGAGCCGGTTTTGACAGAGCTATGACGGCAGTTATCGACTCCAACGTTACGACAATCATCACCTGTATCGTACTTTACTTGCTTGGCACAGGTACGGTTAAGGGCTTTGCAATCACGCTTTTGATAGGTGTAATTGTAAGTATGTTTACTGCAATTATCATTACAAAGTTCCTTATGACAAGAATGGTTGAACTTGATGTTAAAAACCGCAAGCTTTACGGCTTCGGTGTGAAAGCGTAAAAGAGGAGGCGAAAAAAATGTTTAGTATAATGAAAAATTCAAAATATTG
>CACZTG010000046.1 GCA_902783995.1 uncultured Ruminococcus sp.
GGTATGACGCCGGAAGAAACAAAAGCTCTGCCGTGGGCTTCAAACGCTTCCTCTACCGTAATCGAATATGAAAACGGCAAATTTACTGTAAAAGCTTACGGATATGATAAATATATGGGCAAGCTTGCAACATATGTAAATTTTTAAAACTGTCAGTCAACGGAAAGGAATGATTAATATATATGGCACTTTCAAAAATTTTCAGCGTTAGCCTTCTGGGGCTTTCGGGCTATATGATAGAAACCGAAGCGGATATTTCACAGGGACTCCCGACTTTCGATATTGTAGGGCTTCCCGACGCCGCCGTTAAGGAATCAAAGGAACGTGTACGCTCCGCCATATCAAACACCGGCTTTGAATTTCCTTTAAAAAGGGTTACAATAAATCTTGCTCCCGGCGATATGAAAAAAGAAGGTCCCGGTTTTGACCTTCCGATTGCTGTTTCGGTGCTTGTAACAGACGGACAGATTATTGCCGTAAACACAGACGAATATGTTTTTTTCGGTGAGCTTAGTCTCGGCGGTGAGCTTCGCCCGGTAACAGGCGTCCTGCCAATGGTTTTATGCGCAAAGGAAAACGGCATAAAAAAATGCATACTTCCCGCCGCTAATGCAAAAGAAGCCGCTATTGTTGACGGCATAAGCATATACGGCGCGAAAACGCTTGCGGACGTTGTCAATCATTTAAGCGGCGAAGCTGAAATTGAACAGACATATGTAAATACGGAAGATATTTTTGAAAAAAACTATAATACATACCTTGATTTTTCTGACGTAAAAGGTCAGCGCAACGTTAAGCGCGCGCTTGAAATTGCCGCGGCAGGCGGGCATAACTGCCTTATGATAGGCTCACCCGGTTCGGGTAAAACAATGCTTGCTCAAAGGCTTCCCGGTATCCTTCCCGAAATGAGCTTTGACGAAGCAATAGAAGTCACAAAAATACATTCGGTTGCCGGAACATTAAAAAACGGTACGGCAATCGTAACTTCAAGGCCGTTCAGAAGCCCCCACCATACAACCTCATCAATTGCGCTGTCGGGAGGCGGCAGAGTTCCCCGTCCCGGCGAAATAAGTCTTGCGCATAACGGCGTGCTCTTTCTTGATGAGCTTCCGGAGTTTCATAAAAACGCGCTTGAAGCGCTGCGCCAGCCCCTTGAGGACGGTGAGGTAAACATTTCAAGAGTCAACGCGAGCATAACCTATCCTTGCAGATTTATGCTTGTTGCGGCAATGAATCCTTGTCCATGCGGATATTTCGGAGATACCAAACGCCGCTGTACCTGCACGCCGGCACAGATTTCAAAATATCTCGGCAAAATAAGCGGTCCGATGCTTGACAGGATTGATTTGCACATTGATGTCGCGCCGGTTGAATATGAAAATCTTGCTTCAAAGGAAAAACAGGAATCCTCCGCTCAAATACGCGAGCGTGTCAATACCGCGAGAAAGCTGCAGCAAAAACGCTACGAAAATGAAAAAATAAACTGTAACGCGCAGCTTACCTCAAAACTTATTGAAAAATATTGTCCGCTGGGCGATAAAGAAAGCTCTATTTTAGCCGAAGCGTTTAAACGCATGGGGCTTACGGCAAGGGCATATACAAGAATTGTAAAAGTCGCAAGAACCATTGCCGACCTTGAAGGTAAAAAGGATATTTCGGCGCTCCACATTGCCGAAGCGCTGCAATATCGCTCACTTGACAGAAAATATTATAACAGATAATTTTGCAAAAAAAATACCCGAAACACGTTTTATGCTTCGGGTATTTTTTACTGCTGTTTTTAGTCGTCAACCGAATTGTCTGTTGCCTTTTCATAAATAGCAATAACTTCTTTTGAAGGTTCTTTGTCAATAAGCGTTACGATAATACTTACGATAAAACCTACTATAAATGCAGGAACGATTTCATATACGCCTGTTGACGATTTGAGGAGATTAAGCCAAATAATATCAGTTACCGCACCTGCAATAATACCTGCCAGTGCACCTTTGTATGTATAGCGTTTCCAGAAAAGTGAAAGCAATACAACAGGACCAAATGCCGCGCCGAAAAGTCCCCATGCATTTTCAACGAGATTCATAATCGCCTGTGCGCCTTTACCTTTACTTCCAGCAATAAAGTATGCTATTACAGCAACTGCCA
>CACZTG010000047.1 GCA_902783995.1 uncultured Ruminococcus sp.
TTACAAAAGCATCTTTAAAACAGGGGTATTCTTTTCCGAGCATTTTTTCCATACGGCTTTCAAATTCCTTGGGAAGTTTCATAAATCAGCCCTCTCTGACTTTGCGGATAATGGAGTTTGGTATAATTTTTTTATCCGATTTTATTTTAACAATCATTTTCGGATTCGGAGCGGAACTTATTTCCCAGCCGTTTTCGTCTGTCATATAGTCAACATTAAGCACCGTAAAGCCGGGAACCGTAGGCTGCAATATTTCAAGCTCGTCACCCTTAAAAAAGCGGTTACGCTGTTCGAGAGTAAGTATGCCGGTCCCGGCGTCATAATCCTTTACTATACCGATAAGCTCATAATTTCTGACATACGAGGAGGTCTCATAGACCTGACTGTTTTCATCTGTTTTACCTTTGAAAAAGCCTTCACAGTAATTTCTGTGACTTATTTTTTTAAGCTCGTCCAAAAGGCTTTTATCAAATTTATATAAATCACCGTCGCGGTAGTAAGCGTCAATTGCCTCACGGTACGCCTTAACGACAGTCGCAACATAATATTCCGTTTTGACTCTGCCTTCGATTTTAATTGAAGTAACACCGGCTTCGACAATTTCGGGAATATGCTCAATAAGACATAAATCCTTTGAATTAAAAATGTAAGTGCCGTGGTCATCCTCATAAACGGGATAGTATTCACCGGGGCGTTTTTCCTCAACCAAGCTGTAATTCCAACGGCAGGGCTGCGCGCAGGCACCGCCGTTGCTGTCTCTGCCTGTCATATAATTGCTTAAAAGGCATCTGCCGGAATACGAAATACACATAGCTCCGTGAACAAACATTTCAAGCTCAAGCCCCACAGGCGTTTTTTCTCTGATTTCTTTTATTTCGTCAAGCGACAGCTCTCTTGCGAGGACAACACGTTTCGCGCCCATTTTATAGAAAACGGATGCCGTTTTTGTATTGACAATATTTGCTTGCGTACTTATATGTAAATCAAGCCCCGGTACATTTTCTCTTAAAGCCGCCATAACGCCTATATCCGCGACAATAGCGGCGTCAACGCCCATTAAATATGCGCGTTTTCCCGCTTCGACAATTTTTTCAATATCGGCGTTGTGAGCGATTATATTAAGAGCGATATATACCTTAACGCCTTTTTTATGCGCAAATTCAACGCCTGCCCGTATATCGTCCTCCGAAAAATTTTCGGCTGCGGTACGCAGTGAAAAAGCCTGTCCGCCGATATACACCGCGTCAGCACCGTAAAGCACCGCGAATTTAAGCTTTTCAAGACTTCCGGCAGGAGCAAGAAGCTCTATTCTGTCCATAAACAAAGACTCCTTTCTTATTTAAGCTTTTTTGAAATACCGACACCGTCGCCGAGTGGCAGAACGGTAGTGTCAAGCCTGTCACTATGGGTAATTCCGACAATATATTTTTTAAGATTTCTCGCAATTGTAATATGTTTTCTCGGAGGGTTAGCGTCCGCGACAATGCCGCGGTAAAGTATATTATCCGTGATAAGTACACCGCCCGGTTTTAAAACTCTTAAAATGTCGGGCAAAAATTTTTGATATTGCCCTTTTGCGGCATCGAGAAACACAGTATCAAATTCGCCGTCAAGCCTCATAAGAACATCTGCCGCATCACCTTCAATAAGCGTTATTCTGTCCGCAAAGCCCGAACGCTCAAAATTTTCATGCGCCGCTTTAATCATATCGGAATTGCGTTCCACGGTAACGATTTCGGTTTCCTTGTCAAGTCCGGCAAAGAAAATTGCGGAATAACCTATTGCCGTACCGATTTCCAGAATTTTTTTAGGCTTTGAAAAGCTGAAAAACACTTTTAAAAATTGAGCGACCTCAGGCTGGATTATGGGAATATACGGCTCTTTTGCGTATTCCTCAAGCTCATGCAGTAAGCCGGTGTGCTGCGGTAATTGCGCTCTTAAAAACCCGTTCAGTTCCGGATATACTATTCTATCCTCCAATTTTCAGTTCCCCCTTTTTTTTCAGATGCTCCTCGTATGTTGCGGAAAACAAGTTGTTTCCGCTGCCGTCCGCGACGAAATACAAATAATCGGTATCGGCGGGGGATATCGCGGCTTCAAGCGCAGCAAGTCCGGGTGAACATATCGGGGCGGGGGGCAGGCCGCCGTTTCGATAGGTATTGTACGGCGATTCTATATAAGTATCGGCAACAGAAAGATTATCTTTGGGCTTATCCAAAATATAATTGACTGTCGCACAGGATTCCAGCCTCATATTTTTCGCAAGCCTATTATAAAAAACGGAGGAAATTGTCGTAAATTCGGCTTCTTTTCCTTCCTTTTCGATAATTGAAGCCATAATGAGGGTTGAACGAAGGTCTTTGCCGTTTTTTTTCAAAGCTTCGGCAAGCCTTTCGTTACAGACATCTTCAAACTCGGCAAGCATTGCGTTGATAATGCCGTGTTCATCTATATTTTCGTCAAAAAGATATGTGTCGGGGAAAAGGTATCCTTCAAGCCTTTCCTCGGCTGAAGAATAGTTTTTGGGCAAAAAGTCATAATCAAAGACTCCCGAAAAAGCCTCCTGCATAAACTTGTCCTCATCCGCAAGCCCTTTTTCGTCAAGCAGCTCCGCTATCTGCGAAAGCCTGTAGCCTTCGGGAACGGTAA
>CACZTG010000048.1 GCA_902783995.1 uncultured Ruminococcus sp.
GCAATTCCCGACACTATTGTGCGTTGCTCGCCGCCAAGGTCAAGCGTGAGCTTTAAAAGTTTATCCGCCTTTTCAACCTTTTCGGCATTAAGCACCTTCGCAACGCGCAAATCAAGCTTATTGACATCATCAATTGTGATTTCGGGTTTAAGGTTAAGCTCTTTTTTTGGAGGCTCATTTTCCGAAGAGATTTCATCAAGCATTTTCTTTTCGTCAATTCTCGCAAACAAAGGCGTTGCTTCGCCGACCTTTGTTCCCGCGACAAAACCTCCGAATTTTTCAAGGCTTTCCGCACTTGAAGCGGAAGCGTTGATCATATCGAGTATTTTCTTACCCGTTTCCGGCATGTACGGGGTTATAAGAGTACCGATAAAACGTATGGACTCAATAAGATTATACAGCACGGTTCCAAGCCTTTTTTTGGTATCATCGTTTTTCGCGAGCGTCCAGGGGGTGGTTTCATCAATATATTTATTGCTGCGCCTTGCGAGATTCATTATAATTTCCAGGCTGTCGGCAACGTGATGCCCTTCCATTGCAAAGCATACGTCTTTATACGCTTTTTCCGCGGCTTCTTTAAGCTCTTTGTCTGTTCCTTCTTCCGCATCGGGACAGGGGACTGTACCGTCATAATATTTATTAACCATCGCAACGGTACGGTTAACAAGATTACCGAGAACATTCGCAAGGTCGGAATTATATCTCGCTATTACCATTTCATAGGTTATACTTCCGTCATTCGCAAACGGCATTTCGCTTAATACGTAATATCTTACAGCGTCAACACCAAACTTTTCGGCAAGGTAATCCGCGTAAATAACGTTTCCCTTTGATTTGCTCATTTTGTCATTGCCGAAAAGCAGCCACGGATGACCGAACACCTGTTTCGGGAGCGGTTCACCGAGAGCCATAAGGATTATGGGCCAATAAATCGTATGGAAACGAAGAATGTCTTTACCTATTATATGCACATCGGCAGGCCAGTATTTTTTGTAATTTTCCGATTTTTTATCGGGTGAATAGCCAAGCGCCGTAATATAGTTTGAAAGAGCGTCAATCCAGACATAAATTACGTGTTTATCATCAAATTCAACCGGAACGCCCCATTTAAAAGAGCTTCTTGAAACACATAAATCCTGAAGTCCGGGTTTTAAGAAATTATTTACCATTTCTTTTTTTCTGGATTCGGGCTGAATAAATTCGGGATTATCCTCAATATATTTCATAAGCAGGTCTGCGTACTTGCTCATTTTAAAGAAATACGCTTCTTCACGGGTGGGCTTGACAGGTCTTCCGCAATCGGGGCAGCAGCCGTCAACAAGCTGTGTTTCCGTGAAAAAGGATTCACACGGCACACAGTACATACCCTCGTATTCGCTTTTATATATATCGCCCTGCTCATACAGCTTTGTAAATATTTTTTTAACGGCGTTTTCGTGATAATCGTCCGTGGTGCGTATGAATTTATCGTAGCTGACATTCATTTTATCCCATATTGTGCGGATTTCACCCGCGACATTATCAACATACGCTTTCGGGCTGATGCCGGCTTCTTTCGCGAGTTCCTCAATTTTCTGACCGTGTTCATCGGTTCCCGTAAGAAAGAAAACATCATAGCCCTGAAAACGCTTAAACCGCGCGATGGCGTCGGTCAATATTGCCTCATAGGTATTTCCGATGTGCGGTTTCCGTGAAGTATATGCAATTGCTGTTGTAATATAGAATTTTTTATTTTCCACTTTTTTTCAACCTTTCAAATTTATACATATTAAAAACACATATACTATTATACACTTATTTGGAAAAAAATTCAAGTATTTTAGAAAATATTTTACTTTGTATTTTATATATATTTTTTAGTTTGATTTGGACACTTCAAATATCGGAAAAAAATATTGAAATATAAGCATATATATGCTATAATTATAGCAGAAGTACGAGCCGGAAAAATTCAGGCTTTTTAATGGGAGTAACCGATATGTATGATTTGTATTCCGATAAACTGTTTGAATTTACAAATATGTTTACAGACAGCACCGAACAGATAGGAAATATAAGAATTGTGCAGATAGGAGAAACTTGCCTTGATAAAGGCGCTTCTATCGAAGAACATATTCAAGTTTGCCATGAAATCACGCTTGTTGTTTCGGGAAAAGGCGAGCTTGTGGCGGACCGGGAAAGAAACGAATGTCATGCCGGCGATATACAAATTGTTTCAAAAGGCATAAAGCACTGCATTGTTTCGGATAATGACAGCAGGCTCAGGTACATTCATTTCGCTTTTGATTTTAATGAATATTCTTCACGGGTCTTGCAGGAATTTTACGGACAGTGCAAGAATGTGCTGCTGCAAGATGACGGAAATATCAGCAGGATTTTAAATATGCTTGTGAACGAGTACGCGAGCAGCGCCGATTTTACGGATATAATGAAGGAAAGTCTTGTTAAGGCTGCACTCGTGCTTATATGGCGCAGGGTAAATTCAAAGACTTCCGCGTACCGTCCGATTATAAGTGACAAGCCTATCGGAAGTACGGTTTACAACATAATAAAATACATTGACAATAATATAAATGAAAAGCTGACGGTAAGCAGGATAGCAAAAAAATTTTCGTACAGTGATGAATATATTTCACGTCTGTTTAAGAAAAAGACGGGAGTTTCAGTTAAAAAATATATTTCAGCCACAAAAATGAAGTATGCTCAAAGCTTGCTCGCGGAGAAAAAATGCTCATTAAATGAAATAACGGAGCTTATGGGTTACAGCTCATTGCAGGCTTTTTGTAAAGCATTTAAAAAATATACCGGTTATACACCCGGGCAATTTATAAAGAAATAAAATTAAATGATTAAATATATTATTTTTTAGGGGGGTTAATATGAAAATCGGAATTATAGGCTGCGGTAATATAGCAAATGCGTTTCATATTCCGTGTTACTTAAAAAACGGAAAGGTTGAAATAAAGTATTTTTGCGACATTTTGCCGGAAAGAGCGGAAAATGCGGTTAAAAAATACGGCTGCGGCATTGCTGTAACAGATTATAAAGAGGTTTTGGCAGACAGTGAAATTGAAGCGGTATCAATCTGCACACCGAATAAAATGCACTCGGTAATCGCCATAGACGCGCTTAAAGCGGGCAAAAATGTTTTGTGCGAAAAGCCGGCAGCGAGAGTATATTCGGAAGCGCTTGAAATGCAGAAAGCGCAGCACGAGAGCGGAAAGGTGCTTAATATCGGAGTTGTCAATAGGTTTAATGCAGGCATAAATAAGATAAAAGAGATTATTGACAGCGGTGAGCTGGGCGAGATATATCAGGTATATGTAAGCTTCAGAGCGTATAGGTCTATTCCCGGTCTCGGAGGGGATTTTACAAACAAGGCTGTTGCGGGCGGCGGCGTGCTTATTGATTGGGGCGTACATTATTTTGATATTGTAATGTATTGCTGCAACGACCCGAAAATAAAAACCGTATCATCAGAGCAATTTAAAAAGCTTGGTAATCCTATTGACAAATATGTATATGTAAATATGTGGGCGGGGCCTCCGAAGGCTGACGGAATCAATGATGTTGAGGAAGGCATTACAGGTCTTATAAGAACAGAAGGACCGGTTATTACATTTAACGGCGCGTGGGCGCAGAATATAGGCGAAGAAGAAACATATATTGATTTTATCGGCACAAAAGGCGGTATAAGGCTAAACTACGCGAAGGATTTTGTTATGTACTCAACAAAGAACGGTATGCTCACAAGGTCAACGTTTAAAATGAATGAAGGTATGGAGTTCGGACCTATGTTTCAGAACGAAATCAACTCGTTTATTGAATGTATAGAAACGGGGAAAATACTTCCGTCGCATATTGACACCAATATTATAACCGCTCGGATGCTGGACGCGATTTATCGGTCTGCGGAGGAACACAGAGAAATAACACTTTAAGCAGGTATAATTTATGATGTTTTGGAAATTGGCGGAAGGGAGATAAATTATGTATAATTTTCCGATAGGCGTTATACTTGAATCGTTTAAGCTTCAGCGCAGTGAAGCTATAAAAAAAGCCTCCGAAATAGGGGCAAAGGGCATACAGATGTATGCCACGGAGGGTGAAAATTCACCTGAAAATCTGACTAAAACCGATAGAATAAATTTAAAAAATGAGGCAGAAAGCAACAACCTTATTTTTTCGGCGCTTTGCGGCGACCTTGGAATGGGCTTTGGTAACAGAGAGCTGAATCCAACACTTATTGAAAAGTCAAAAAGAATAGTTGAACTTGCCAAGGACCTTGGAACAGATATTGTTACAACACATATAGGCGTTGTTCCGGAAGATAAAAACCACGAAAGGTATAAGATTATGCAGGAAGCCTGCTTTGAGCTTGCACAATTTGCCGATAGTATGGAGGCGCATTTCGCGATTGAAACAGGTCCTGAAAAAGCTGTTTGCTTGAAGAGCTTTCTCGATGATTTATCTTCAAAAGGAGTTTCTGTTAATCTTGACCCGGCAAATTTTAAAATGGTTACGGGGGACGACCCGGTTGCGGCAGTATATACTTTGAAGGATTATATCGTTCATACTCATGCAAAAGATGGAAACCGTCTTAATATAGGCAATCCCGAATATATCTATCGGGTGGTTCATCCGGTGCCGCAGGGCTTTAATGATATTCAGTATTTTGAGGAGGTTCCGCTCGGAACCGGGAGCGTGGATTTCCCGAATTATCTTAAAGCGCTTGAAGATATAGGCTATAAAGGATTTCTGACCATTGAAAGGGAGGTCGGGGATACACCCGAAGAAGATATAAAAACCGCTTACAATTTTTTGAAAAAAGTTATTGCTGAAAATTAAAACAGTGGAGGCTTAAAGATATGAAAATAGGTTTTATTGATTATTATCTGGACGAATGGCACGCAAACAATTATCCGAAAATGATAAAAGAGCTGTCGGACGGAAGATATGA